>JBCDGX010000276.1:0-7439 GCA_038750805.1 Myxococcota bacterium | reverse complement strand
TCGTCGCTTCGGACTGCTCGGCGTCGATATCTTCTTTCTTCGCGAAGCCTGCCTGGTGCAGCATCAGGAGGTCGAAGTTGCCCTCGCAGAGGAGCACCCAACCGCGGCGGCGGATGTCGACGCGGCCCTCGTGCAGGCCGAAGAGCACCTCTCCCTTCGTGTAGAGCGGCGTCTCGGGGCTGTTGATGTACTTGCCGCCCTTCGCGTCCTCCTCTTCGCCCGGCGGCGGCGGGAGCACGCGCCCGCTGAAGGCGACGATGCGCCCGCGGTGGTCCGTGATGGTGAACATCAGGCGGTGCCGGAAGCGGTCGTAGTGACCGCTGCGACCCCGCCGGGGGACGATCAGCCCGACCTCCTCGGCCTCCCGCGGCGACCAGCCCCCGCGCTCGAGGAAGCGCGTGAGCCCGTCCCAGCCGTGCGGCGCGTAGCCGAGGCGGAAGGTCTCCGCCGTCGCCTCGAGCACGCCCCGCTCGGCGATGGCCTGGCGCGCGATCTCGCCGAGGGGATGGGCGCCCAGCTGGTCCCGATAGAAGCCCGCGGCCGCCTCGGTGATCGCGAGGAGGCGCTCCTGGCGCTGACGCTTCCGCCGGTAGGCCTCGTCCTCGCGCGGATCGCTCGTCGGAAGCTCGACGCCCGCACGCTCCGCGAGACGCCGTGCCGCCTCGCCGAAGCCGAGGCCCTCCATGCGCATCAGGAAGCTGAAGACGTCACCCTTCGCGTCGCAGCCGAAGCACTTGAAGAAGCCCCGATGCGGGTGGACGTAGAAGCTCGGGCTCTTCTCGTCGTGGAAGGGGCAGCGGCCCTTGAGGCTCGCCCCGGATTTCTGGAGGCGGACGTATTCACCGATGAGGGCCCCAAGGTCCACCCGCTCGCGGATGGACTCCTTCACCTCGTCCGGGATGATCATCTGTGCAGCCCCGTCTTGCCTTTGCCCCGAGATCGCGGCGCATGCAATGTCGCGACGTGGACGAGGCGCCCGCACCGCCGAATGCCCCTCCCGGCGAGGCCCCGGACGAGGCGGCGCTCCCGGAGATCGCGCCGGGCGCCCCGCTGCCCGAGGTGCTGCGCGTCTGGGGCCTGGCCTTCCTCGCGGTGCTGGTCGCCCGAAGCCTCGGGGCCTTCGTGCCGGTGCTCGCGCCCTACGGCGGGCTCTTCGTCGGTGCGGCGTTTCTCCTGCTGGCGCTCCGCATGGCCGCGCGGGAGCGCGCGGGCCTCGCGCGCTTCGGCATCGCGCTCGGCGGGCTGCTCGGGCCGGCCCAGGACGACGGACGGCCGGCGGGGCCCCTCGGGCTCTTCGAGCTCGCGCGCACGCTCTGGCGGGCGCGGGCGGCGGCGCTCCGGGAGGCGAGCGTGGCCCTCGGCCTCGCGGCGCTGATCTTCCCGCCCTACGTGCTCGCCTTTCACGCGCTCGAGATCCCCGTGCGGCCGGCCGGGGCCTTCGACCTCGGGGCGATGGTGAGCGCGGCGCTCGGGCAGCTCGTCGTGATCGCGCTCCCCGAGGAGGTGTTCTTCCGGGGCTACGTGCAGACGCGCCTCGGGGACGCCTTCGGGCCGCCGCGCTCCGCCCTCGGCCGCCTCCTCGGCGTGGCTCCGAAAACCCTCGCGCTCCAGGCGCTCCTCTTCGGCGCCGTGCACCTCGCCAGCCCCGCGCCGAACCCGGCGCGCCTCGCGACCTTCTTCCCGGGCCTGCTCTTCGGCGTGCTCCGCGCGCGCCGCGGGGACGTCGGCGCGGCCATCCTCTTCCACGCGCTCTGCAACGTGCTCGCCGAGCTGCTCTATCGGGGGTGGGTGTGATGCCCGCGCGCGCCGCCTTCTTCGACGTCGACAAGACGCTCGTCCGGGTGAACACCGGGCGCCTCTACATGCGCTGGCGCCGGCGCCGCGGCGAGGTCGGGCTACGGCAGACGGCGCGCTTCGGGCGCTGGCTGCTCTGGTACTCGCTCGGCGTCCTCGACGCGGAGGACGTGACCCGGAAGGCCCTCGAGAGCCTCGAGGGTTTCGACGAGGGCATCTTCCGCGAGCAGCTCCGGAGCTGGTACGTCGAATGGGTCCGCCCGCTCGTCGCCGAGGCCGGCCGGGCCGAGGTCGCGCGCCGGCGCGCCGAGGGCCTCGTCCCGGTGATCCTCTCGGCGTCGACGCCCTACGCCATCGGGCCCCTCGCGGAGGAGCTCGGCATCGAGCACGTGCTCTGCTCGCACCTCGAGGTCCGCGACGGGCGCTTCACCGGCCGCTGCTCCGAGCTCTGCTACGGGCCCGCCAAGCTCGAGATCGCGCGGCGCTGGGCCGCGGACACCGGCGTCAGCCTCCAGGCGAGCGCCTTCTACACGGACTCGGTCTCGGACCGCGCCATGCTCGAGGCCGTCGCCGAGCCGCGAGTCGTGAACCCGGACCTCCGCCTCGCCCGCCTGGCGCGCCGCCGGGGATGGCCCGTCGCCCAGTGGCGCTGAGCCGGCGGGCGTGCTGATAGGGTGCCGCCGTGCGCTCGCCCCGCCCCCAAGCCCCCCCCGCGTTCGTCCTCGACCGCCTCGCCCGCGCGGCGCTCGAAGAGGACCTCGCGCGCGGCGACCTGACGACGGATGCGGTGCTCGACGACGCGGTGGAGGGCGTCGCGCGCCTCCGCGCCCGGGAGCCGCTGGTCATGGCGGGGCTCCCGATGGTGGCCGCGGTCTTCGAGGTGGTGAGCCCGGCCGTGCGCGTCGAGGCGCGCGTCGCCGACGGGGACGCGCTCGCGGCGGGGGACGTCGCGGCGGTGCTCCAGGGCCCGGCCCGGGCGCTCCTCCACGGCGAGCGCGTGGCGCTGAACTACGCGCAGCGCATGAGCGGAATCGCCACGCAGGCCCGGCGCTACGTCGAGGCGCTCCCGGAGCCGACGCCCTGCCGCATCGCGGACACGCGCAAGACGACGCCGCTGCTCCGGGCCCTCGAGCGCTACGCCGTGCGCTGCGGCGGAGCCTTCAACCACCGCGAGGACCTGGGCGCCGCCGTCATGCTCAAGGACAACCACCTCGCCGCGGCCGGCGGGGTGCGCGCGGCCGTCGAGAAGGCCCGGGCCCACGCTCCGCACACCTGCCGCATCGAGCTCGAGGTCGACACCATGGCGCAGCTCGAGGAGGCCCTCGAGGTCGGCGTCGACATCGTGATGCTCGACAACTTCGACGACGCGGCCACGGCCCTCGCCCTCGAGAAGGTGGCGGGGCGCTGCCTCGTCGAGGCCTCCGGAGGCATCACGCTCCCGCGCATCGCGACCCTCGCCGAGGCCGGCGTCGACGTGATCAGCGTCGGCGCCCTCACGCACTCCGCCACGGCCGTGGACCTCGGCCTCGACTGGGGCGCGTGAGCGCGCTCCCCGCCGATCTCGCCCCGGATCGCCTCGACGCGGCGCTCGCGGACGCGCCCCTCGGACGGTCGCGGGAGGTCTGCGCGGAGACGGCGAGCACCATGGACCTCGCCTGGGCGGCGCGGGAGCGCGGCGCGCCCCACGGGCACCTCGCGCTCGCCGACCGGCAGAGCGCCGGGCGCGGCACCCATGGGAGGCGCTGGGACTCACCGGGCGGGTTGGACCTCTACCTCAGCGTGCTCCTCCGGCCGGGTGCGCCCGCGGCGGCGCTCGCAACGCTGCCTCTCGCGGTCGGCGCGGCCGTGGCCCAGGTCGCCGAGGACGCCGGGGTGAACGACGCCCGCGTGAAGTGGCCGAACGACGTGGTCGTCGGCGCGGGTCAGGCAGCGCGCAAGCTCTCGGGCACGCTCGTCGAGTCCCGGGCGCCGGCGGGCGGGGGGGCCCCGGACGTGGTGGTCGGGATCGGCCTGAACGTGCGCCGAGCGCGCTTCCCGACCTTCGGCGAAGGGGATCTCCCGGGCACGAGCCTCAGCCTCGAGGGCGCCCGGACGACCGAGCGGCCGGTGCTCCTCGCCGCCGTTCTGCGCGCGCTCGCCGAGCGCCTCGAACGCCTCCTGGCCGCCGGGTCCGAGGCGGTGCTCCCGGAGGTCGCGCGCCGGCTCTGGGGACGCGACCAGCCGGTCGTGGTGCAAGCCGAAGGGGACGCGCCGCTGCGCGGCGTGCTCCGGGGACTCGCGGCGGACGGCGGGCTCCGCCTCGAGGTCGCCGGGGCGGAGCGGGTCGTGCGGAGCGGGCGACTCGGTCCCGCGTAGCTCGCGGTGGCGCCCGGGCGTGTCAAGGATGACCCCAAGACGCCAAGCCGGTGCGATTCGGGGTCGAATTCCATCCTCCATCGCACCCGGCGTGCGCTTGCCGTCGCAGATTCGTCCCTCGCCGCCACCGAGAGCCGCTCACCGATGCTCGGACGCAACGATGGCGTGCCTCGGCAGCGACAACCGGGTCATCGATGACACCGCGAGCGCACCCGAGCAGCCTCTTCGGAAGCCCGACGGCTCCGAGGCGCTGCCATTCGTCGTCACGCGATGCCCCACCCTGCGCCGGCACCAAGGGCCGGCGCCGGGGGACGTCGATCGCCACTTCGACGCACCGGGGGTGCCCCCCGCCGAGGCGATGCTGCTCGGCACGCGCCGCCCGGCACCGAGCGGGTCAGTACCAGTAGACGCGACGCCGCGGCGTGCGCCAGAGCGGCACCGGCGGTCCGGAGCGGTAGTGCCAGACCTGGATCCGCTGCCCCTGGGGAGGCGGCGCCGGCGCGTAGCCCGGGGGCGGGCCCGTGACGTCCAGGTTCGGGCGGAGGAGGTCCCCGGCGCGGGCCGTCGGCGGCACGTCGAAGTACCACCAGCGGTTGGCGTGCCAGACCCAGTAGCCGCGCACGGGTCGGTTCAGCACCGGCACCCGGAGGAGCGGCGCGTTGGGCGGGAGCGGCGGGCCTGCCGGGGCGACGTTCGGTGCGATTCCCGTCTCGAGCTGGGGCACGGGGTCCGGCGGCGGCGAGGGGCTCTCGTCGAGGCTCGGCGGCGGCAGCGGGAGCGCCTCGGCCCCCGGCGCCGGCGCCGGCGCGAGCGGCGCAGCCTCGGGGAGCTGCGCGAGGACCTGCGTCAGGTACACGCCGTCCTCCGCCGCGACGGCCGCGATGCCGAAATGGGTGAAGGCCGGGTCGAGGAGCTGCGCCCGGTGCGCCTCGGACGCCAGGATCTGCTCGTAGGCGCCGAGGGCCGTCGGGGCCTGCGCCACGTTCTCGCCGACGCGGCGGGGGTCGAGGCCGGCGTTCCGCACGCGCTCGGCGGGGTTGCCGGTGCGCTCGGAGACGTGCACGAGCTCGCGGTGGGCAGCCATGTCCCGGCTGTGCACGGCCGCGGCGCGGTCGAGGGCCGTGTCCCGGGCCAGCTCGGCGAGGCCCGCCGTCGCCCGGAGCTCGTTCATGCGCGCCACGATCTCGGCCTCGCCGGCGAAGTCCCGGTCCTCGTCGAAGGCGGGCTGCGCCCCGAGGGGGCTGGACGCCAGGAGGACGAGGACGACGGCGGTGGAGCGGAGCATGGGTGAGAGAGGGCCCAGCAAGGGCCGGGCCAGCGCGCTCCTACGCTAGCAAGGCCGGCCCGGGACGTCTTGGAGGGTGCACGGGGGCCCCCTTCCGTGAACCAGCGTTCGCGCTCCCGGCGCGCCGCGGTGGCGCAGAAGCCTTGCCAGCGGCGCGAGCGGCCAGAGATCGAGAGCGTGAGCGACGTGCGAACGAGCGAGGCCGGAGACGCAACCCTCCCGGAGCTGGGGGCGCGGCTCCTCGACGACGTGGTCGTGGAGGTGAGCGGCGACGACGCCCGGAGCTGGCTCCAGGGCCAGATCACCTGCGACCTCGGGGGACGCGAGGCACCGGCGGCCACCTACGGGCTCGTGCTCGGGGCCAAGGGGCGCATCGTTTCGGACCTCTGGGTGTACGACGACGGCGATCCCGAGCGCATCCACGTGGCGCTCCCGGCGGGGCGCGGCGAGGCGACTCCCGAGCGCACGCTCGAGCGCCTCGAGCGCTACCTCGTGATGGAGGACGTCGAGCTCGAGCGCGTGCCTCTCCGGGTGCTCAGCCTCCAGGGCACCGCGGCGCCCGGACCGGCAGCCGAGGGTGGGTTTCCCGCGGGGCGGCTCGCGGGCGGGGTCGATCGGCTCGTGCCCGAAGACGCGGCCGCGGCGCAGCTCGGCGCGGCCCTGGCGGAGGGCTTCGGCCCTCTCGACGCCGTCCAGTGGGAGCGCGCTCGCGTGCGCCTCGGAAGGCCCGCCTTCCCCGCCGACGCCGGCGACATGCTCCCGCAGGAGGCGGGGCTGAAGAGCGCCGTCAGCTTCGGCAAGGGCTGCTATTTCGGCCAGGAGGCCGTCGTCATGCTCGAGCATCGCGGCAAGCCCCCGCGCCGCACGGTGCAGATCGCGCTCCCGGGGCCGCTGGTGGAGGCGCCGCTCGCGGTCGAGGCCGGAGGACGCGAGGCGGGGACGCTGACCAGCGTGGTGCCGGCCGCGGACGACGGGCTCGTCGGCCTGGCGCGCGTGAAGCGGAAGGTCCTCGAGGCCGGGACGGAGCTCCGCGTGGGCGATCGCGACGTGCGCGTGCTCCGCGTGCTCGAGTGAGCCGCCAGGTCACGCTTCGCTTGCGGCGGCGTCGAAGATGACGATACGTAACCTCCTGGTGGCCGGACCCGGTCACCGGCGCTAGACGTCCTGCGGGGCGCCACCCCGCCCCCGAGCACGCCATGACGGACACGACGACCTCCACGCCGACGCCCTCCACCGCCCCCGACCCCTCGGACCTCTACCTGACGGAACGGGCCGCGGAAAAGGTGAAGGAAATCCGCGAGGCCGAAGGCCTCGAGGGTCAGGGGCTTCGCGTGCGCGTCATCGGCGGCGGCTGCAGCGGCTTCTCCTACGACCTCTTCTTCGAGGACGAGACGACGGAGCTCGACCAGCACTTCGAGAGCCACGGGATCCCGCTCTACGTCGACATGATGTCGCTCCAGTACCTCGAGGGGACCGAGATCGACTACGTCGAGGAGATCCACGGGGCTGGCTTCAAGTTCGGAAACCCGCAGGCCAAGCAGACCTGCGGCTGCGGCTCGAGCTTCTCCGCCTGAGCACAGCGCCGTAGGCCCTCCTTCGCCAATCGCAAGGGTCCGGCGTAACGCGAAGCGGGGGACGCCCGTCCATCCTGGCGTGGTTGCGGGTCGCGAGCGCCGGGGGGTGCGCGGGGCCCGTAGCGCGTGGCGCGGCATGACGCGGCGTCACCCGTCGGTGTGGGTACCGGCGCACGGAAAGACGGACCTGCCGTGGGCTTCGAACGAGACGCCGAGCTGGATCGCTACATCGAGCGGGTCCGAGCCATCCCCGCGCTGTCTCGGGAGGTCGAGCACGGGCTCGCCGTCAAGGCGCGGGCGGGCGACCAGGCGGCGGCGGACAAGCTCGTCGAGGCGAACCTCCGCTACGCCGTCGCCGTAGCCCTCCAGTACCGGCGCTACGGCCTGCGCCTCGGGGACCTCGTCGCCGAGGGCTCCATCGGCCTCGTGAC
>JBCDGX010000275.1:0-7460 GCA_038750805.1 Myxococcota bacterium | reverse complement strand
CGCGCCCGGCCGCGCCCGGGGCGGCGCGAGGAGCCGGGTGGCGTTCGAGACGGCGGAGGTGAGCGTCCCCATGGGCTGGGCGTATCTGTTTGGGGGCGAGCTTCCAGCGAGTTTTCGCTCAGCGGCGGCGGCCACGCGGCGAACGGTCGTGGGCGAGGGTCCGCCGGGCGGGCCCGTCTGCTCTCCTCCGCAGGCGAAGCGGTCTAGGGTCCACGCATGAGCGACGACGAGCGCCTGGCGCGGGCCTTCGCCCGCATCGACGCGGCGAACGCCGAGGACCCGAACCGCGACGATGATGGCGGGGCCCCGGTGGCGAAGGAGCTTCTCTACGGGCGGCGCATGAGCGCCGAGCTCGAGGCATTCGCCCCGGAGGCCAGCGACGCGGTGAAGCTCGCGGCGCGGGCCCAGCACATTCGCCGATGGACCGTGCCCCGGAGCGACTTCCCCATGGACCGGGCCGGGTACCATCGCTGGCGGACGCACCTCTACGACGTCCACGCGGACGCGGCCGAGGCCATCCTTCGGGACGTCGGCTATGGCGACGAGGTCGTGGGGCGCGTGCGCAAGATGCTCCGCAAGAAGGGCATCAAATCGGACCCGGAGGTGCAGCTCCTCGAGGACGTGATCTGCCTCTGCTTCCTCCGGCACTACTGGGCCGCCTTCGCGGCGAAGCACGACGAGGAGAAGCTCGTCGGCATCCTCCAGAAGACCTGGCGCAAGATGAGCCCCGAGGGCCAGGCGGCGGCGCTCCGGCTGCCCCTCGGAGCGGCGGACCTCGCGCTCGTCGAGAAGGCGCTCGCGGGCTAGCTCGCGGGCGGGAGCGCGTAGGTCACGACGGCATGCGCGACGGGGCCCGAGACGCCCTCGGAGTGCAGGTGCACGTCACCGACGGCGAGGCGTTGGCCGAGCTTCAGCATGGTCGCCGTGGCTCTCAGCGGTGTAGCCGGCGGCCGCCGGAGGAAATGCATCGTCAGGTCCGTGGTGACCGCGAGCGCCTCCTTCCCGACCAGGCTGAGCACGAGGAAGTACATCGCCGTGTCCGCGAGGGTCATCAGCGTCGGCCCGCTCAACGTCCCGCCGGGGCGGAGGAAGCGCGAGGGGTCGTCGCCCATGCGAAGCGCGAGCTCGAGGCGGCCTTCGCCGAGCGTCTCGATGCCGGCGAAGGCGGCCCCCCGCGGGAAGACCTCCGCGACGAAGGCCTCGATCTCCTCGATGGTGAGGACGTGCTCCCACTTCCGCTCGGTCATGGGCGCCGACACTATACGACGGACCGGACTTCCGGGCCGGCGTGCTTGCCCAAACGGCAAACGCCGCGCCCGACGAGTCGGACGCGGCGTTCACGCGAGAGGTCCGGGGCTCAGGGGGCCGCGGTGTAGAAGTACATGTTGTCGATCCAGATGTTGCTGGTGCCGGCCGGCTCGGTGACGAAGATGTACTGCGAGACGTGCTCGATGGTCGCCAGCCCGACGAAGTCGGCGATCGGGATGTCGAAGCTCTGCCAGGAGCCGCCGGGGCTGAGCGGGGGCATCGACGTGTCGAAGAAGGCGACGTCGCCGCGAACGTCGGCATCGGCGCCCATGCCACCAAAGGCGTTGTCGGCGCCGAAGTCGACGATGCCGATGCCGAGGCGCGTGGCCGAGCTGCCCTCGAACCAGACGTCGACGTGGAAGTGCGTGATGCCCGTGAGGTCGATGCTGTTGGGCCCCACGGTCTCGATGCCGAAGAAGACGACGTCCTCGTAGGCGCGAGCGTTGTTGCCCGTGACGTACTCCTCCTCGCGGAACATGCCCGTGTTGCTCCACGGGGTGCGGAAGGTGTCGACCGGCACATCCGTGTAGCTGTCGCTGTAGAGCGAGATCACGTCAGCGGCCGGGACCGTGGGCGTGGGAGCGGCCACGTCGGGGGTCTCCGACGGGGGCGCCGGGACGACCTCGATGCCGTTGATGCCACCGGCCATGACGCCGAGGAGCGACGCCGTGATGTCGGCGGTGCCTGGCGTCAGCGCCTCGATGCGGTTCGAGGGGGCGCCGGTGATGCCGGCGACGGCGGCGTCCGAGCTGGTGACGTCGAAGAAGCCGATGCCCGTGACGTTCGTGAAGACGTCCGCGCCCTCGACGTCGAAGGTGCAGGACTCGCCGTTGACGTCGACGACCTGGCCAACCTCGATGGTGCGGCGAAGGTCCATGATCTCGTTGGCGATGTTCGGGCGCGGGTTCGAGACCGCACCGTCGGGGAGGTCCACGTAGCGGATCTCATCGATGTAGATGAGGTAGGGGCCCTCGCTGTCGCTCTCGGCGAAGTGGAAGAGGCCGACGAAGTCCGTGGCCCGCGAGGGGTCGGGGATCGGAATCGTGTACTCGGTCCACGTCGTCGTGATGGGGATGCCCGGTCCGCCGGGGACGTTGAGCTCGGTGTTGTAGAAGTTGTCGGCGCTGTCGTTGCCGATGCCAGCGACGTTCAGGCGCTTGTCCGGCTCGGTGGCGCGCACCGCGAAGCGGACGACGTCGTAGCCGCTCAGGTCCACGGGGGCGTCGATGACGTAGGTGCCGCCCGTGAAGCCCGACGCCGGGACGGGGATGCTGAGGGAGGCCGCGCCGCCGAAGAACTCGGCGTCGGAGACGGTGACGGCGTTGGCCGACCCACCGAAGTCGGCGAGGGAGACGCCCGCGCGGAGCGCGTCGTCGAACACCACGAAGTCCGCCCGGAGAACGGTGATGGTGGCCGTCGCCTCGAGACCGTCGAGCGTCGCCGTGATGTCGGCGGTGCCCGCCGCAACACCCGTCACGACGCCGGCCGCGTCAACCGTCGCCACCGCGTCGTCCGAGCTGGCGAAGAGCACGCCCTCGGTCAGGGCCATCATGCTGTCATCGCTGAAGGTGCCGTTGACCGTCAGCTCCTGCGTCGCGTCCACCGCCACCGTCGCGGTGGCCGGGTCGATGGCGATGCTCACCACCGTGGGCGGGCCCATGTCGATGCCCATGTCCGGGTCGACCATCCCCATGTCCGGGTCGACCATCCCCATGTCCGGGTCGACCATCCCCATGTCCGGGTCGGTCGTGCCCATGTCCGGGTCGGTCATGCCCATGTCGAGCTCGGTCATGCCCATGTCGGTGTCGCCGCTGCCGCCGTCGTCGTCCCCACAGAAGGACAGCAGGGGCACCAGCGCGATGAGCGCCAGCCTCATAAGTCGGTTCGTCATTCCAAGTCTCCTCGTCGACCCCGTCTCCGCGTCGACCCCGTTGATCGCGTCGACCCGTTTGTTTGTTCGACTGTCGAACAAACGAGCGTCCGCAGCGTAGGGTACCGCTCATCTTCCGTCAACGCCTTAGAAACACGAGGGCAACGAGTTGGGCGAGGGGTCCCCGAGGGGGAGATCAAATTCTCGACCGTCCCTGGACGATGCTTTCCCAGCGTCCGACGCTGAGGACGTCGTACCCCTCGGCACTCCGCACGTGGAGGGGGTCCGCGATGCGTGACGGGTCGGCGCCTTCGTCGCGGAGCCGTTTCTTTTGGATCTTGAAGGTGCCCGTCGTGTCGAGCGCCGGAAGGATGCGCAGGAAGCGAGGCTGGGCGTGGTCCGGGAGCTCGCGGGCGACGCGGGCGAAGGCCTCGACATCGACGTCCTTCCCCTCGTCCGGGACCAAGGCCGCAAGCCCTGCGCGGCCCTCGTGGCCCGGGACCTCGACGCCGACGACCGCGACCATGGCCACCCCCGGGGCCGTCGCGAGCACGTCTGCCACCTCGGCCGTCGAGACGTTCTCTCCCTTCCAGCGGAAGGTGTCCCCGAGCCGGTCGACGAAATAGAAGTAGTCGCCCGCGTCGCGGCGCAACAGATCGCCGCTCCGGAACCAGGCGTCGCCGGGCTGGAAGACGTCGCGGAGGATCTTCCGCTCGGTGGCCGCGGCGTCCGTGTAGCCCTGGAAGACGAGGTCCCGGAGCGGCCCGAGCTCGGGCACGCGGACGAGGAGCTCGCCGGGCTCGCCCGGGCCGCAGGGGATCGCGCGGCCGTCGCTCGAGCGCACGAGCTCGCCGCTCGCAGCGTCGTGCCGCGCGAGCTCCAGCCAGCCCGCGCGCCGGAGCGGGAGGTGCCCCACGGCGCCGACCCGGCCCGTGAGGTTCACGAGGAAGCCCGGCGCCTCCGTCGCGCCGTAGAACTCGACGATGCGGGGCACGGCGAAGCGCGCCTGGAAGGCCTCCCAGACGTCGGGCCGGAGCCCGTTGCCCGCGGCGACCCGGACGCGGTGCGAGCGATCGTTCGGCCTGGGCTCTTGCGCCACGAGGTAGCGAAAGAGCTCGCCGATGTAGAGCAGCGCCGTGACCCCGTGGGCGCGCACGTCGTCCCAGTAGAGGCTCGCGCGGAAGCGCTCGCGGAGGACCATGGGCACGCCGGCCGTGAGGCAGGCGCCGGCGCCCAGGAGGAGCCCGCTCGCGTGGTGGAGCGGGAGCACGTTGTAGAGCGTGTCCTCTCCGGGTCGCAGCCCGAAGATGCCCGCGCCGAACGCCGCCCCGGCGACCAGGCCCTTCGTGTGCGTGATGCGCACGGGCTTCGGAAACCCCGTGGTGCCCGACGTGAAGATGTAGACGAAGTCCTCACCGCGCCGCGCGCGGACGGGACCGGGGGGCCTTGCGGCCGGGAGCGCGTGGTCGTCGCGAAGCCGCGGGAGATCGACCCCGGCGGCGTCGAGCGCGCCCTCGAGCGCCGGGGAGACCAGGACGAGGCGGGGGGCGGCGGCGAGCGTCGCGTGGCGCAGCGGGCGCCCGGAGAGGCGCGGATCGAGGAGCGCGCCGGTCACGCCGAGGCGGGCCATGCCCATCACGGCCGCGAGGTAGCCCGGCCCGTTGCCGGCCAGGTACGCGACCACCTCGCCGCGGCGGACGCCGCGCGCGTGCAGCGCCCCGGCCACGCGCCGGGCGCGGGCGTCGACCTCCGCCCAGGTCCAGCGTTCGCCGGTGCCCGCGTCGACGTACGCGAGGCTTCTCGGGAGGCGGCGCGCGAGCCGGTCGAGCGCGTGGGCCCAGGTCTCGCCCGCCAGGCCGCGAAGCGCCCACGGGAGGGCGTGGCGCATCAGGGCGGGCGCCGCGCCGATCTCCGCGGCGAGCGCCTCCCGCAGCGCCGGCTGCCCGAGGTCCCGAAGCGATCCCGCCGCGCTCGCGAGCTTCGCCGCGGCCGCGGCCCTCGTCGAACGTGCGCGCATCGCTCGGGGATAGCACGGCGTCCTGGCCCTCAGGGGCACGGCGCTGGCCGGGTCCGCGCGCGCCTGGTGTACGGTGCGGGCGTGGCGAAGGTGGATGTGAGCGCCCCGTTGCGGGAGGCGCACGACGCGCTGTGCCGCGGCGCGACCAGCTCCCTGCGTGACCTCGAGCGGGCGTCCGGCGCGGAAGCCGAGGCGTGGAAGATCGCGCTCCGCATGGCGCGGGCGCTCGTCGAGCGGGGCGCGGGCGGGCCCCTTCCGCAGCCGGCCGAGCTCGAGCCCTTCGTAGGCGCGGCGGGCCGGGTACGCCTCGCCGCCTGCCATGCCTGCGCCCATGGCGAGCGCATGGCGCTCGTGCGCTGGGACGCCGGGGCGCTGCGCGCCTGGAGGGAACTGCACCGGCGCCTCGCCGACGGGCTACCGGACGCGACTCGCGGGCTGCGTCGCGCGGACGCCTGGCAGGATCTCATGGCCGGCGACGTGCTCGGGCTCAGCGAGGTCGGCCGGGCGCTCTTCTCCGAGGGGTCGCAGGCGAAGGACGCGAGCCTCGTCATCGATGCGACGCTCCTTCGGGCGCTCGCGGCGCTCACTGCCGACGACCTCGACGCGGCCACCTCGCTCAGCCGGCGCGCGTCCCGCATGGCCCGGACCGAGGGGCTCCGCGCGGAGCAGTTCCTGGCGAGCATCGTGCTGGCGCGCACCCGGCGGCGCGCGGGACGGCCGCACCTCGCGACGCGCATCCTCAGCGTCATCGCGCCGGAGGCGCCCGGGGTCTGGCAGGGGTGGATCCGCTGGGAGCGTTTCCTGGCCGGGAGCCGGCCCGTGCTGGAAGCGGCGACCGCCGGCCAGACCGGCGATTACTCGACGCTGAACCTCGAGGCCCTCGACGCGCCGGCCTGGCACGCCGCCCGGGACCTGCTTCGCTGGCTCGAGGCCGCGGCGCAGGGCGATCGTCCCGTCTTCGTCCACGCCCGCGACGCGGTGGCGAAGGCGACGGCGGGTCTGGCCGATGCGCGCCGCGAGCAGGCCGCGGCCAGCGCCGCGCTCGACCCCTCGGTGGACGCGGGGGACGTCCCGGAGTCCGTGGCGCCCTGGGCGCTCGGCGAGGTCGACGAGACGCCCGCGGGGCTTCACGGCATCGTCGGTCGGCCCGACGGCGCCGCGGACTCGACCATCGCCTGCGTCGTGTGCGGGCCCGGGCGGGCGCCGCGGCGACTCCTCCGCGTGGCGACGCCGCTCCTCGAGGGCGAGGTGCTGCGCCTCGAGCGCACGCGGCTCCGGCGCGGGCGCGTCGATACGGCGCTGGCGGCCCTCGCGCTCGCGGGGGACGAGGGGCTCTTGGACGCCGAGCTCTTCCGGAAGGCCTACGAGTACGAGTACAGCCCGGGCAATCACGCGGGGGTGCTCGACGTGCTCGTGCACCGCATGCGCGGGCGCCTCGAAGGGGCGGCGACGGTGCATCGCGAGGACGGTTTGCTCCGCCTCGAGCCCCACGCGCTGCTGGTCCTTCCCGACCCGCGCTGCGTGGAGCACGTCGAGGAGCGCCTTTTGCGGGTGATCGCGCGGCACGGCGCGGTGACGACGCGGCAGGCGGCCAAGGAGCTGAACGTGTCCGTTCGAACGGCGCAGCTCGCGCTCCGGCGCCTCCTCTCGGCGGGCGATTGCGTGCTCAATCGCGACGGACGGCGCGTCGAGTACGTCGTCGAGGACACCACCTTCGTCGACCTCACGAAGCTCTGAGCGAAGCCCGTCGTGGATCGCGGCGGGAGTCCTTCGTATGCTCGCGCCAGACCCAAGAGGGGGACCAGCATGCCGACGTGGGCCGAAGTCCAGGAATACGCCCGTTCGAAATACAAGCTCGCCGAGGACAAGGAGAACAGCTTCAAGCTGGTCTTCGAGTACCAGAACGGGCGCCTCCAGGCCGTGATCGTGTCCCGCTTCGAGGCGATGAACCGCGAGTGGTGCGACTTTGCGAGCGCCGCGTGCCGCCTCGATCAGATGGCGGCGGAGGTCGCGCTCCGGAAGAACTTCCAGTTCGCCGTCGGCGCCCTCTGCCTCGACCGCGACATCTACGTGGTGCGCTACAGCGTGCAGATGGCGACCATGGACATGGAGGAGTTCGAGCTCCCGCTTCACGTGGTGGCCAGCACGGCCGACAAGCTCGAGCAGGAGTTCGCGGCCAGCGACGACTTCTAGCGTCATGGCCGACGAGACGAAGCCCCCGCCCAAGACACCCGAGGGCTGGGGGAAGGGGAAGGGCGTCAAGGG
>JBCDGX010000274.1:0-7464 GCA_038750805.1 Myxococcota bacterium | reverse complement strand
GCGCTCGATCTGCGCCTCGAGCACGTCCGTGCGGTCCTCCGTCGAGCCCGCCGGGACGTGGCAATAGGCGTAGCCCGTGTGCTGGCCCGCGGGGGCGCGGCTCGGGTCGTGCTCCGATTGCTGAACGAGGATCATGTAGGGGTCGTCCGTGTGCCGGCCCTCCCACATCGCGCGCTCGCTCGCGGCGATGGCCTCGAGGGTGCCGCCGAGGTGCACCGTGGAGGCGTCGCGGACGCGCGGGTCCTTCCAGGGGATGGGCTCGCTCAGCGCCCAATCGACCTTGAAGGCGCCGGGGCCGTAGCGGTAGCGCCGGAGCCGCCGCACGTAGCCGGCGGGCAGCACCGGGGCGCAGACGTTGGCGAGCTGCGCCGGCGAGGTGTCGAAGAGGTAGACCCGCGCCGCCGGGAGGTCGTCGAGGCCGCGGACGAAGCGGCCCGTCTCGACGCGGCCGCCGAGGCTCTCGAGGAGCGAGACGAGCGCGCGGGTGATCGACGCGGAGCCGCCCTCGGCGACGGGCCAGTCGACGGCGTGGCCCATGACCAGGAACATCAGCCCGAGCGCCCCGCTGGGCACCATGTCGAGCGGGAGCACGCTGTGCCCGGCGTTGCCGGCGAGGAGCGCGCGCGCCCGGGGCCCGCGAAAGACCGTCCGGGCGAGCGCCTGGGCCGGCAGGAGCGCGCGGAGGCCGAAGCGGGCCAGGGTGATCGGGTCCTTCGGGACGCCGAGGGGCGCCAGCGCGTCCCGGAGGAGCGCCGCGCTCCGCTTCCCGAAGGGCTTACATAAGCGCTCGTAAGCTCGCGCATCCACTCCGAGATTCTCCGCGGTCGCGCGCACATCGCGGGTGAGGAGCACCGCCGGCTCGTCGTCCAGGGGGTGCGCGACGCTCGCCTTCGGGAAGCACCAGCGGAGCCCGTGGGCTGCGAGGGGGAGCGTCGACCAATAGGGCGAGAGCACGCCCGTCGGGTGGCAGCCCGAGCAGAGGTCGTGGTGGAAGCCCGGGAGGGTGATCTCCGCGGTGCGCATGCCGCCCCCGGGCGTGTCCTTGGCTTCGAGCACCAGGACCTCGGCGCCGGCCTGGGCGAGGCGGATGGCGGCGCTCAGCCCGTTCGGGCCGCTGCCGACGACGACGGCGTCCTTCATGCGGGGCTCACTCGGCGGCGGCGGCGGGCCGGGCCCAGCCGACGTCCCAGGGCTGGTGCTCGCGGAGCGCAGCGACGGAGACCTCGCCCTCGTCCAGGAGGCCGCGCTTGGCGTCGTGGATGCGGTAGCGGAGCGTCTGGGTCTGGATGGGCTGGGACTCGATCATGATCACGCGGACCTCGCCCTCCTCGAAGCCGCATTGGGCCTGGAGCGAGCGGAGGAGCTGCTCGTCGTGGAGGTGGCCATCGCCGAAGTTCCAGCCGAGCGCGAGCCCCGCGACGAGCTCGCCGTCGAGCCACTCGTAGCGCGTCGGGTCGTCGACGGTCCGGGGCAGGAGGTGGGCGAAGAGGCGCCCGTGCAGGTGCATCAGCCGGAAGCCGATGACCTTGCCGACGAGGCCGATGGCCGTGCGCTCGTCGTAGAACGGCCGGAGCTGGTCGTAGATCCAGGGCGCGGTCTTCGTGAGCCGGTCGAGCTTCCGGTAGCTCTCACCCTCGAAGAGCCAGACGCTCGTCGGCCAGTTCCCGGCGTAGTAGCGCATGGAGCAGAGGAAGGAGACCCAGGCCGGCTTCATGTTCCCGACGAGCGGGATGACGAAGGACCAGGTGGCGACGAAGGCGAAGAGCCACGCCGGCTCGATGGCCAGGATCGACGCCGTCGCGTGCTCCCCGGTGAAGAGGAAGAAGGCGCTGTAGATGACGATGACGGTCCACTCGCTGGGCACGCCCATGGGCACCGTCGAGAGGATGAAGCCGTGGAGCATCAGCATCATCACGATGCCGACGGTCGTGATGGCCCCGCCCTCGCCGAGCAGGAGCATGATGGGCACGCCGAGCTCGAGCACCGTGCCGCCGTGCGCCGCCCAGACCGCGAGGCGCGAGGGGCGGAGGTCGTCCGGGTAGCTGCGGTACATGGGCCGGCGCATCCAGGCGAAGCGCGTGACCGGGCTGTTGCTCGTCATCACGCAGACGACGGCGGGGAAGTGGTGGTTGAGCTTCGAGACGCCGGCGAAGAACCAGAGCGCGGCCTGCACGGCCTTGGCGCCGGGGATCCAGTCCGTGCCGATGGCGAAGGAGGCCGCGAAGACCACCGTGACGACCCAGTAGTGCTCGGCGCGCGCCGCGAGGAAGAGCGTCTTGTCGAAGACGCCGAGCACGGGCACGAGCACGGCGATGGGCAGGAGGAGCTCGACGCTCAGCGCCGGGGCCAAGAGCGCCCGCCCGAGGAGCACGAGGAGCGCCGCGTAGAGCGCGACGTCGAGCACCGTGCGCGTCCGGGTGCCGACGATCGGCGCGCCCTCGAAGAGCGGCAGCTTCGTCGTGCCCGGCCGGAGGAAGTAGAGGGCGCCGCCGACGGGCGGGAGGTAGCGCCCGGTGAGCGGTCCGCTCCCGCAGCCGAGGCCGAGCACCTCGAAGAGCATCGACCAGAGGATGAACTTCTGGAACGCGATGGGCTCGAGCCACCACGCGCCGAAGGTGCCGAGGCCGCCCTCGAGGCCCGGCGTGAAGCCGACGAAGGCCCCCCAGGCCCAGAGGTAGAACCAGACCTTCAGCCCGTAGACGACGAACACGCTCGGCGGCGTGCCGTAGCCCTGGATGGCCCAGCTCTGGCAAACGAGCCGGGCCTTCTCCGAGAAGGGCATCTTCGCCCACTCGAGCGCGTCGTAGGGCGGTGGCGTCGGCTTGATGAGGCCCATGCGTGGCCGAGACTACACGAGCCGGCGCGCGCTCCGGGGCCCCGGAAGGCCGCTCCGCCCGCGCCGTGGCGCGGACGGAGCCCCTCGCTCACTCGGTGCCGGTGAAGCCGTCGCGGATCGTGTCGACGACGCTCGGATCGGCGAGCGTCGAGACGTCCCCGAGCTCGTTGCCGCGGCCCTCGGCGATCTTCCGGAGGATGCGGCGCATGACCTTGCCCGAGCGCGTCTTCGGGAGCCCCGGGACGACCTGGAACTTGTCGACCTTGGCGACGGCGCCGATCTGCGTCCGGACCGTGCCGTTCAGCGCCTTCGTGTCGATCGCCTCGCCCGGCTGCGCGACCACGTAGGCGTAGACGCCCTGGCCCTTGATCGGGTGCGGGAAGCCGACGACGGCCGCCTCGGCGACCTCCTCGACGCTGACGAGCGCAGACTCGAACTCGGCGGTGCCCATGCGGTGGCCGCTGACGTTGATGACGTCGTCCACGCGGCCCGTGATCCAGTGGTAGCCGTCCTCGTCGCGGCGGCAGCCGTCGCCCGTGAAGTAGTGGCCCGGCATCATGTCGAAGTAGGTCGCCACGAAGCGCGGGTGGTCGCCCCAGACGGTGCGCGCCTGGCCCGGCCAGGGGTGCTCCATGCAGAGGAGGCCGTCGCCGGGGCCGCGGACCGTGTGGCCCTCGGCGGTCTTCAGCACGGGGAAGATGCCCGGCATGGGGAAGGTCGCCGAGCCCGGCTTCGTGGGCGTCGCGGGGCCGATGGGGCTGATGACGATCCCGCCGGTCTCCGTCTGCCAGAAGGTGTCGACGATGTTGCAGCCCTCGTTGCCGACGACGTCGTAGTACCACTCCCACGCCTCGGGGTTGATGGGCTCGCCGACGGTCCCGAGGACGCGCAGCGAGGAGCGGTCGTACTTGGTGACGAAGTCGTCGCCCTGGGCGGCGAGGGCGCGGATGGCCGTGGGCGCCGTGTAGAAGATCGAGATCTTCAGCCGCTCGACCATGTCCCAGTAGCGGCCCGCGTCCGGGTAGGTCGGGAGCGCCTCGAACATGAGCGTCGTCGCGCCGTTCGCGAGGGGCCCGTAGACGATATAGCTGTGGCCGGTGATCCAGCCGATGTCGGCCACGCAGCCGTAGATGTCGTCCTCGCGCACGTCGAAGACGGTCTGGTGCGTGTAGCTCGTGTAGGTGATGTAGCCGCCGCAGGTGTGGACGACGCCCTTCGGCCGGCCCGTCGAGCCCGACGTGTAGAGGATGAAGAGCGGGTGCTCGGCGTCGACGATCTCCGCCTGGTTGTCCGCGCTGGCGCCGCCCACGGCGTCGCTCCACCACACGTCCCGGTCCGCGTCCCAGGCGACGTCGGCGCCCGTGCGCTTCACGCAGAGGACCTTCTTCACGCTCGGCGCGGCCTTGACGGCCTCGTCGACGACGGCCTTGAGCGGGATCTGCTTCTTGCCGCGGTAGGCGAAGTCCTGGGTGATGACGAGCTCGGCGCCGCAATCGCGGATGCGGTCCGCGAGCGCGTCGGCGCTGAAGCCGCCGAAGACGACCGAGTGGATGGCGCCGACGCGGGCGCAGGCGAGCATCGCCACGGCCGCCTCGGGGACCATGCCCATGTAGATGATCGCGCGCTCGCCCTTCTTGAGCCCGAGCTCCTTCATGGCGTTGGCGGCCTTGCAGACCATCTCGTGGAGCTCGCGGTAGGTGATGCGCCGGTTCTCGCCGGGCTCGTTGCCCTCCCAGAGAATGGCGACCTTGTCGCCGCGCGTCTCGAGGTGCTGCTCGAGGCAGCTCTCGGTCACGTTGAGCTGGCCGTCGGCGAACCAGGAGAGCGGGCCGTCCTTGATGTCCGCGAAGGAGCCCCGAAGACCCTCCGTCGGCTGCTTGCGCCAGTGGATGCGCGACTTCGTGACGTCGAGCCAGAAGCCGTTCGGGTCGTTGGCCGCCTTCGCGTAGTGCTCGCGGTAGCGGTCCATGCTGTCGATCGGCGTGGCGGCGCCTTCACTGACGCGCCCGGGAACTTCGTACACCATCCATACCTCCACAAATGGGGGTACCACGACGCTCATTTCACACCCAAGCGTGGCGACCCCGGACCGCGCTGGCGCGGCCGCCACCAGCTAGGCACGGATGAGCGCGGCGCAGGCTTTGCGCGCTCCGAGGGCCCGAGCTCAGGCGTCGCCGGCCGCGACGCGGCCCAGGACGTAGAACATCTCCTGAGCGATCTGCCGGCTGCGGGCGTCGTAGGTGGCCGCTTCCTCGGGCGTTCCGTCCGAGGCCTTCGGGTCCTCGTAGGGGATGCCGACGCGCACCTCGGCGCCCGGGATGAAGGGGCAGGCCGCGTCCACCGCGGAGCAAGTCATGATCGCCGCGAAGTCCTCGCTCGGGTTCGGGGCCTCGTCGTAGACCTTCGAGAAGGCGGTCATCGCCGGGGCATCCGGGCCGATGCGGACCTCGTAGCGCGGGTTCTCCGTGTCGACCGGCGGCCGCGCGATGGCGAAGCCCGCGCGCTCGAGCGCGGCCACGGCGCGGGGGTTGAAGGCCGTCGCCTCCGTGCCGCCGCTATAGGTCTCGAGCCCCTCGACGCCGAACCAGGTCGCGGCGGTGGCGGCCCAGAGCTGGCTCAGGTGGCTTCGCCGCGAGTTGTGCGTGCAGATGAAGGTGAGCCGCGCCGGCGCGGCGCCGGCCAGCGCGCCCGCGACGTAGCGCGCTATCTTGTCGAGCTCGTAGCGCCGGTCTTCGGGGACCTCCGCCACGCCGGGCAGGACCTCGCGGCGGACGTAAGCGGCGAGCTCGCTCGCCATGCCCGAGGGCGCGTCCTCGGCGATGGCGTCGCTCCGGACCGCGGCCTCCGGGGCCTCGTCGCCAGAGCTGGCCGCGACGTGGGGCTCGGGCGCGTCACCGGAGGTGCAGGCCAGGAGAAAGGGGGCGAGGGCGAGGCGGCGCACGAGCATCGGGCGTGGGCATACCCGGATATGCGTGTATCCGGATGTAACGATTTCGCGGCGAACCCGGGCTGGTAGCGTGCCCGCGTCAGGAGGCGGCGATGACGAGCATGCGCGCGTGGAATCTCGAGGGGCCCGGTGATGTGGACGCCTTTCAGCTCGTGGAGCGTCCCTTGCCCGCGGTGCGGCCCGGCTGGGTGCGCATCGCCGTGGAGGCCTTTGGCCTGAACCGCTCGGAGCTCCACTCGCGGAAGGGGCTCTCGAGCGCGGACGCGACCTGGCCGCGCGTGCTCGGCCTCGAGTGCGTCGGACGCATCGACGACGGCGGCGACTCGGAGCTCCGGGCCGGGGAGCGGGTCGTGGCGCTCATGGGCGGCATGGGGAGGAGCTACGACGGCGGCTACGCCACGCACGCGCTGGTGCCGCGCACGCAGGTCTTCCGGGCGCCGGAGGCGCTCGACGCGGCGACCCTCGGCGCCGTGCCGGAGACCTACACCACGGCGGCGCTCGTCTGCCGGGGCGATCTGGCGCTCGCGGGGCACGAGACCGTACTGGTGCGCGGCGGGACGAGCGCCCTCGGCATGGCCGCGGCGGAGATCGCCAAGGACCTCGGGTGCACGACCATCGGCACGACGCGGAACCCGAAGAAGGCCGCGCTCCTTCGCCAGCGGAGCCGCCTCGACCACGTCGTCCTCGAGGGGGAGCGCTTCGCGGAGCGCGTCGTCGAGGCCGCCGGGCCCGTGCACGCCGTCGTCGAGTGCGTCGGGAGCACGGCGTCGGTCGAGAGCTCGGCGGCGACGCTGACCGGCGGCGGAAAGATCGGAGGCGCCGGGATGCTGACGGAGACCTGGGATACGGACGCGCCGCCGGTCTTCCCGGAAGGCGTGAGCTACGGGTTCAGCCGGAGCGATCTCGTCGCCGCGCCGAAAGACGACGCCTTCCTCGCGCATCTCCTCGGAAAGGTCGCCGCCGGCGCCTGGGCGCCGAACGTGCATCGGGTCTTCGCCATGGCCGAGCTCCCGGAGGCGCATCGGGTGATGGCGAACAACGAGGCCGTCGGGAAGCTCGTCGTGCTCACGGCCTGATCGGCGCCATGCCCGACGCTACGCTATGCCTCGCGCCATGGCCCTCCTTCGCCTGACCCCGGCCCTCAAGCGCTACGCCTGGGGGGACGCGCGCGCGCTGCCCGAGATCCTCGGCTTGCCGGCGGATGGCTCGCCGCTCGCCGAGGCGTGGTACGGCGCGCACCCGCAGGGGCCGGCGACGGCGGAGGGGGAGCCCCTCGACGCGCGCATCGCGGCGGCGCCCGAGGCGCTCCTCGGGACCGAGGTGGCAGCGCGCTTCGGCGGGCTCCCCTACCTCCTCAAGCTGCTGGCGGCCGCGCGGCCCCTCTCCATCCAGGTCCATCCGGATCCCGCCCAGGCCGCCGAGGGCTTCGCCCGGGAGGACGCCGCCGGCGTGCCCCGGGACGCGGCGCATCGCTGCTACCGCGACCCGCACGCCAAGCCGGAGCTCATCGTCGCGCTCACGCCCTTCGACGCGCTCGTCGGCTTTCGGCCGCTCGCCGAGGTGCACGCGAGCCTCGACGGCGCCCTCCGCGAGCTCGGCGCGCTCCTGCCCCGCGCGCCGCTGCGCGCGCTGGTGACGGCGTACTTCGGCCTCGCGGAGGAGGCCCGGGAGGAAGCGCTCG
>JBCDGX010000273.1:0-7466 GCA_038750805.1 Myxococcota bacterium | reverse complement strand
TTCGCCATCGTTCAGCACGGCTCGCAAAGCAACCACGGCTTCGAGATGGACAACGACGAGGACGATAACGACAACGAGATGCCACGCTCGTCGCCGACCATCTGGAACGCCACCATCGTCGGCCAGGGCCAGGACGGCCAGCAGGGGCTCGAGTTTGCGGAGGGCACGTCCGGTGGCCTCTTCAACAGCATCGTTGCGGGCTTCGGCGGCGACGCGAACAACGGCCCCTGCATCGACATCACGCAGGACGCCACGATCGCTCAGGCCAACGAGGGCAACCTCGCGATCGACAACGTCGTCTACGCAAACTGCGGCTCGAACGGCTTCGTTCGCGCGGTGCCGAGCGAGTGAGACTCCCCGTCAGCTGCCGCTGACCTCACGTACTGAAAATGCCCGCGCTTCGGCGCGGGCATTTTCGTGCGTTCCGGGTTCCGTGGTTCCGGCGATGACCGGACGCCCATGGACATGCCGCGACCACGCACGTTAGTTAGGCGGCTCGTATGGCGCGACGCTCCAACAAGCGTGCGGCGCTCGTGAAGGCGGCCCGCGAGGCCTTTCACGAGCTCGGGCCGAAGCGGAGCACGCTCTCGGTGATCGCGAAGCGTTCGGGCGTGCCCCTCGGCAACGTCTACTACTACTTCAAGGCGAAGGACGACCTCGTCGCCGCGGTGATCGCCGACCTCCGCGCCGAGACCGAGGCGCGCCTCGGGGCCTGCGGCGAGGAGGAGGGCGCCCTCGCGCAGCTCGCCGCCTACCTCGCGTGGAAGGGCGAGCGCGCGGAGACCAAGGCGCGCTTCGGCTGCCCCCGCGCCGCGCTCGCCCAGGAGCTTGGCCGCGACCAGAGCCGGCTCGCGGACGACGCGCGCGCCCTGCTCGGGGTGCAGCAGGCCTGGCTCTCCGAGCGCTTCGGCGAAGGCGAGCGCGCCGCCCAGCTCGCCGAGGAGCTCCATTGCGCCGTGCTCGGCGCTCTGGCGGCCGCCCAGGCCAGCGCCGATGCGGACCTCCTCCGCCGCCGCCTCGCCCGCCTCGAGAGCTGGGTCGCCGCGCGCGTCTGACGTTGGACGGACATCTCGCGCTCAGCGCTGCCGGAGCCGGTAGGCCTCGGCCACGCTGACGATGAGCGGTAGCGGGTCCCCGAACCACGCCGCGTCGATGCGCCCGGCGATGGCGCCACCCTCGAGCTCCACCTCGAGGCAAGCGCGCGGGGCGCGGCCGGGCAGCACGTGCTCGCCGGCCCGGAAGGCGCCGATGGAGGGCCAGTCGTAGGCCCGGGGCCCCGAGGGCAGGCCCACGACGCACCCGTCCGGCGCCAGCACGAGCACGCGCGGGCGCTTGTTCCGCCGCTTGAAGCCGAGGCCGTTCGACGCCGCCAGGGGCACCGAGGCCCCCGCCGCGGCGCCGGCCGCCGCGACCCCGAGCGCCATGAGCCCGCTCCCGGTGAGCATCCCCGCGTAGAGCCCGAAGAGCCCCCCGGCCGAGCCGCCGGCCAAGAGATCGAGGCTCCGCCGCCACCAGCCGCCGGGCCCTACGCCGACGGGCACCTCGAGCGCGCCGGGCACTTCCTGGCGCTTCAGGATCCGGTCCATCAGCGCCGGCGGCGCCAGGAGCGGCCGCCGCGCCCCGCCGCGGTAGCCCCGATGCACGCTTCGCTCCCGCACGTTGCGCGCGAAGCGCCGGAGCCCTTCCGGGCTTGCGTCGAAGCCGTCCGGGAGCTCCTTCGGCGTGACCTCGATCCAGGGCGGCGCCGGCGGCTTCCGCGGCAGGAGAAGGTACGCCTTCTTCGGCGCCTCTTCCGGGAGCAGGGCGACGCCGAGCACCTGGTCCCAGCGCGCCCGGACGCTGGTCCCGAGCCGCTGGTAGGCGAGCCCCGCCCCGTCCATCGTCAGACCGCTCTCGCCGGAGAAGGAGGACTCGTCGACGTGCTCCACGCCCCGCGAGCATTCGGCCGCTTCGTCGCCGGCGCAATGGCCGGGCTGCCCCCCATGGCGCCCCGCGCCGCCGTCGCCCCGTGCTACCCCTCGCCAGCATGGGCGAGGCCCCCAGCGAGACCGCGCCCGGAGGCGCCACGCTCCGCTTCCGCGGCGGCACGCTCGAGCTCACGGGCCTCGGCAAGGACGACCCGCGCGTCCCCGAGGCCTGCGCCTGGGACCCGCGCGCCGCCTGCTTCCGCGCCGAGGCGCTTCACTACGCGGGCGTCGTCCTCCAGCTCCACCGCGACAAGACCCCCTACGACGACCACGCCCGCCAGTACCCGACGCTCGAGACGGGCCTCCAGGTGCGGCGCACGCCCCGGCCCTACCAGGGCGAGGCCATCGAGGCCTGGCGGCGCCAGCGCCGCCGGGGCGTGGTCGTGCTGCCGACCGGCGCGGGCAAATCCTACGTGGCGATGATGGCCATCGACCAGGTGCGGCGCGGCACGCTGGTCGTCGCGCCGACGCTCGATCTCGTCCGCCAGTGGTACGACAACCTGCGGACGAGCTTCGGCGTGCCCGTGGGCGTGGTCGGCGGGGGCGAGCACACGGTCGAGGGCCTCACGGTCACGACCTACGACTCGGCCTACATCCACATGGAGCACCTGGGCGACCGCTTCGGGCTCGTGGTCTTCGACGAGGCGCATCACCTGCCGGGGGAGACCTACGCGCTCGCCTCGCGCGCGTGCCTGGCGCCCTACCGGCTCGGGCTGACGGCGACGCCGGAGCGCCAGGACGGGCGCGAGGCCGTGCTCGACGCGCTCATCGGGCCCATCTGCTACCGGCAGGAGATCGTCGAGATGAGCGGCGATTACCTCGCCGACTACGAGACCGAGCGCGTCTCCATCCAGCTCAGTCCCGACGAGCGCGAGCGCCACGACGCGGCCCGCGCGACGTACCGGGCCTTCGTCGCCGCCCAGGGCATCCGCATGGGGAGCCCCGGCGGCTGGACCGAGTTCCTTCGCCGCGCGGCCTCGAGCGATACGGGGCGGAAGGCCCTCGCTGCCTACCGCGAGCAGAAGCGCCTCGCCTTCGCGGCGTCCGCGAAGATTGGCTACGTCGACTACCTGCTGCACGCGCATCGCGACGACCGGACCATCCTCTTCACGCAGGACAACGCGACGGCCTACGACATCAGCCGGCGCTTCCTCGTCCCGGTCATCACGCACCAGACCAAGGTGAGCGAGCGGAGCCAGCTGCTCGCGGGGCTCGCCGAGGGGACCGTCCGCGCCATCGTGACGAGCAAGGTGTTGAACGAGGGCGTCGACGTCCCGGACGCGAACGTGGCGATCATCGTCAGCGGCTCGGGCTCGGTGCGCGAGCACGTGCAGCGCCTCGGCCGCGTGCTCCGGAAGAAGGACGGCAAGCGCGCCCGCCTCTACGAGCTGGTCACGGAGGGCACGACCGAGGCCTTCACGAGCGAGCGCCGGAGAGAGCACGTTGCTTACCGCTGACCTCGTGCGCGCCTACCGGCGCCAGGGCGAGCTCAAGCTCCGCCAGTGGCGCGGCGACGCCCGGGAGCGGGCGCTGGAGATCGGCGAGCAGCTGATCGAGATCGCGGAGCGCGAGGTGGGCACGACGCGCGGCGAGCTCATGGACGCCTTCGGCGCCGTGGCCGTGAGCAGCCGGGACCAGCGGGTGGCGGACGGGCTGAAGAAGCTCGTGCTCGATCGCTGCGACTTCGAGGTGGACACGTCCATCGATCCGCCGGCGCTCCGCGACGAGGTCTTTCGTCGCGCGGCGGAGGCCCGGCGCGCGGCGACGCAGCGTGAGGACTTCGACCGGGACGCGATCCTCGCCGAGGTCGCGGCGGACAAGGGCGTCAGCGCGGAGGAGATCGAGCGGCTCCTCTACGCGGACATCAAGCGAAACCATCGCCTGCTCCACTTCGAGCCCGTGGGCGCCGAGGCGCTCCTCGACGATTACGACCGGCAGCAGGTGCAGGCAGTCCTGCTGCGCGCCGAGCGCGTCGTCGCCGAGGTGAGCTGCGCCCACGCGGGCACGACGCGCGCGCTCTTCCGGACGCTGAAGTTCCACCGGCTGCTCCACCGCATCGAAAAGCTCGATCGCGGGCGGCATCGGATCACCATCGACGGCCCGCTCAGCCTCTTCGGCGCCGGGACGAAGTACGGCCTCCAGCTGGCGCTGGCTTTTCCCGCCATCCGCGCCTGCGACCGCTGGGCGCTGAGCGCCGACGTGCGCTGGGGCAAGGACCGCGCGCGCGTGCGCTTCAGCGCCGAGGGCTCACGGGAAGAGCTTCCGGGCGACGCGCGGCTCCCCGACGAGGTGGAGACGCTGCGCGCGAAGTGCGCCGAGCGCTATGGCAAGGGGAAGTCCGCGTGGAGCGTGGCGCCCGCGAGCGACGTGCTCTCGCTCCCGGGCGTCGGCGAGTGCGTGCCGGACCTGGCCTTCGAGAAGGACGGCACGCGGGTGCTCCTCGAGGTGCTCGGCTACTGGTCGCGCGACGCGGTGTGGAAGCGCGTCGAGCTCGCCGAGGCCGGCCTCGAGGTCCCCATCGTCTTCGCCCTGAGCAGCCGCCTCCGGGTGAGCGAAGAGGTGCTCCCCGACGAGGTTCCCGCGGCGCTCTACGTCTACAAGGGCGTGATGAGCCCGAAGGCCGTGCTCGAGAAGATCGACGCCGTGGCGTCGCGGCGCTGAGCCGCCCCATCCTTCCGCGATCAGAAGCGGTGAAAGCCCCCGGCCTGCGCGACGTAGAGCGGCGCGATGCCCTCGAGCACGCCGCGGATGTAGGGCGTCGCGTTCGCCGAGGTGATCGCCGTGCACCCGTCCACGAGCTCGAAGAAGCGTCCGGCGAAGTTCTCCGCGAAGCCGCGCACGTGTGCGTCTCCCCGCTCTGCGTCCGCGTAGCGCTCGAGGATGTGCCAGGTGGTCTCGTCCGGCGCGACGTACCACTCGTACACGAGCGTGCCCGTCTCCGTCTTCGCGACGGCGACGAGCTCGTTCATGAGCTGCCTAAAGGCATCGCCTTTGGCGGTGGGTACGGTCACTTCGAGGTGGATGTGAATCGTCTCGTTGTCCATCGTCGTCTCCTCGGTGGGGCGCGCGGAGGGCCGCGCTCCCTAGAAAGCGCCTTTGCAGCTCCGCCGCGAAGGTCAGGAGGTCTGCCGGACGCATGCCGAGCCCGGCGAGTGTCGTGTGCGCGTCGACCCGGGGCGGGGCGTCGCCGAGGTGCTCGCGCAGCAGGCGGACGGCGCCGACGGCACTCGGCAGGTCCGTGTCGACGAGCACGACCATGTGTAGGAGCGCGTGCGTCCGTCCGCGGCGCTGCGCCGCGCCGGCGAGCTTTCGGCCGTGCACCATCACGTTGTGCGCGCCGTCGCAGAACGACCCCGGTACGTGCCCGAGCTGCGACGCGAGACCTCGCGCGCCCAGCCAGTCCTGGAGCGGCGCGCAGAGCCGCGCGAAGTCCGCCCCCGTCGCACCTCGCGCGGCCGACAGGGGCACGGTCGCGCTCAGGTTCACGATGCCGGGCCCTTGCGGCACGACGCCGCCGCCCGTGGACCGCACGACGACCGGGATGCGCCGCTCCGCGAGCGCGGCTCGGGCGCGTTCGAAGCCTGGGCGCCGGGACACGGACCTGGCGACCACCAGGCTCCTTCGCGTCCACCACACCGCACACGCCGGCCGGGCCCTCTCCAGCATCGAGGCCTCGGAGCGCATCGCCTCCGCGGGGTCCTCGATGGCGCCGCCGATCATCGCGCGGTTCCCTCGAGGGTCGCGCAGACGTCGCCCAGGAAGGCGGCGGCCGGCGCACCGTCGACGGCGCGATGGTCGAAGGTCAGCGAGAG
The DNA here is from genome assembly GCA_038750805.1 of Myxococcota bacterium. Lineage (GTDB taxonomy): Bacteria > Myxococcota_A > Polyangia > Polyangiales > Houyiibacteriaceae > CALCTH01. The sequence goes on along the minus strand of JBCDGX010000273.1, from coordinate 1,687 downwards.
CCCCATGCGGGGTCGCCACGTGAGGCCGCCCTCGGCGTCCGGCACGGCCACCCGTTCGGTGGTCCCGAGGCCCAGGATGGCGATCTGCGGCGCGTTCAGCAGGGGCGTGAAGAAGCGGACGCGGGAGCGCCCGAGGTTGCTCACCGTGAAGGTCCCCCCGGTCATCTCCGGGACGCGCAGCGCGTTGGTCCGGGCGCGCGCCGAGAGATCCCGGCGCCGCTCGCGGAGCCCTTCGACGTCGAGCTCCTGGGCGTCGAAGATCGTCGGAGCCACGAGCCCGTTGTCCGGTAGCGCGATGGCCACGGAAAGGTGGATCCGCGCCTCGAGGCGTACCTCCCGGTCCTCGATGCGCCCGTTCAGCCAGCGATGGCGGCCGAGGCAGCGCACGACCGCCTCGAGCACGAGGTCCTCCACGGAGACCTTGCGACCGTCGCGGGCGAGCGCTTCCTTTCGGGCCTCGAGCGCGCTCACGTCTGCGAGCGCATGGTGCGTGACCGGCGCCGTGCCCGTGGCGCTCGCCAGCATCTTCGCGGCGACCATGCCCCGGATGCCTCGGAGCGGCACGACCGTGGTCGTGCCGTCCTCAGCCGACATCGATGGACCCGATGACGTCGCCGCGCTTCACCACGGCGTCGAGCTCCGCCGTGATGCGCAGCACGCCCGCGGCGGGCGCCCGGAGCTCGTACTGGACCTTCTCGGTCATGACCTCCGCGACGATGGCGTCGGCCGGTACCGCCGCCCCGTCGTCGAAGAGCCATGCGGTCAGGACGCCTTCCGCGTCCCCCTCCCAGAGGTCGCCGGGGATCTTGAGCTCCACGGTCAGGCGTCCATGGCGTCGAAGGCCGCCACGATCTTGTCCGCGTTGGGCAGGCAAAACTGCTCCAGCGGGCGGGAGAAGGGAATCGGAACGTCCGGGTACGCGACGCGCTGCGGGCTCGCCTTGAGCATGCCGACGTCGTGCTCGGCGACCGTCGCGATGATCTCCCCGGTCACGCCGTACGACTGGTAGTCCTCGTCCACGACGATGAGACGGCCGGTCTTCGCGACGGACGCCAGGATCGCCTCCCGGTCGAGGGGGACCAGCGAACGAAGGTCCAGCACCTCAGCGGACACTCCGCGCTCGGCGAGCTGCTCGGCGGCCCGAAGGCCATGGTGCACCCCCATGGCCAGGCCCACGATGGTGACGTCCGTGCCCTCGCGAACGACCGCGGCCCTCCCGATGGGCGTCGTGTAGGTCTCCTCGGGGACCCCCACGATGGCGGCGGGTTCCGTTCCCAGCCAGCCCATCCCCTGAAGACCCTTGTGGTACATGAACACCACCGGGTTGTCGTCACGAATGGCCGCGGTCATCAGGCCCTTCGCGTCCCGGGCGTTGGACGGGGAAACGACCTTCATGCCCGGCATGTGCGCAAAGGAGCCGTAGAGGCACTGTGAGTGCTGTCCGGCGTCGGAGTAGCCGCCACCCGTCGATGTCATCAGCACGACGGGGACCTTGAAGGTACCGCCTGAAAAATAGACGTTCTTCGCCATGCAGTTGTAGATGGCGTCGAAGCAGACGCCCATGAAGTCGACGAACATGAGCTCGACGATGGGGCGCATTCCGTCCATGGCTGCACCGGTCGCGGCGCCCATGAATGCCGTTTCGGAGATGGGCGTGTCCCGGATTCTCTTGGCGCCGAACTCCTCG
>JBCDGX010000272.1:0-7469 GCA_038750805.1 Myxococcota bacterium | reverse complement strand
GGCTGGCGCGCGCCGGACGCACTTCCCTAAGCACTTATCGAAGTGCGCGAGGAGTGCGGGCGCGGCGCCCCGAGCTGGTAGCGTGCCCCCGTGAGCGCTGCAGCAGGCCTTCCCCTCACCGGACGCAAGATCCTCGTCGCCGTGGGTGGCGGCATCGCGGCCTTCAAGGCCGTGCTGGTCGTGCGCGAGCTCCAGCGGCGCGGCGCCAAGGTGCGCGTCGCCATGACCAAGGCCGGCGCCCGCTTCGTGGGCCCCGTGACCTTCAGCGGGCTGACCGGAGAGCCGCCGCATCTCGACCTCTGGAACCCGGGCTACGCGGGCGAGCTCCACGTCGAGCTCGGGGGCTGGGCCGACGCCATCGTCGTCTGCCCGGCGACCATGAACCTCATGGCCCGGGCCGCCCATGGCTTCGCGGACGACGTCGTGCTCGCCACCCTCGCCTGCGCGCGCGGCCCAGTGCTCTTCGCGCCGGCCATGCACGCGCGCATGTGGGAGCGGCCCGCGAACCAGCGCGCCGTGGCGCAGCTCGAGGCCGACGGCGGGCATGTCGTGGGCCCCGTGGTCGGTCTGCTCGCGAGCGGAGAGTCCGGCGCCGGGCGCCTCGCCGAGCCCGAGACGATCGTGGACGCGGTCGAGCGGCTCTTCGGCGAGGGGGCAGCACCGCGGCAGCGCGACCTCGAGGGCAAGCACGTGATGATCAGCGCCGGCCCGACCTACGAGGACCTCGATCCCGTGCGCTACCTCGGCAACCGCGCCTCCGGTCGCATGGGCTTCGCGCTCGCGGCGGCGGCCGCGGACCGCGGCGCGAGCGTCACGCTCGTCGCCGGTCCCTGCGAGCTCCGGACCCCCGCCGGCGTGGAGCGCATCGACGTACGCTCGGCGCGGCAGATGGAGCTCGCCATCCTCGAACGCATGGGCGCGAGCGACGCGATCGTGATGGCCGCCGCCGTCGCCGACTACCGCCCGGCGCGCTTCAGCGAGGGCAAGATCAAGAAGGGGGACCAGCCGCTCCAGCTCACGCTGGTGCGCAACCCGGACATCCTGGCGGGGCTGGGCCAGGCCCGGCGGGGACCGACGCCGGTGCTCGTCGGCTTCGCCCTCGAGACCGAGAACGTCCTCGCGCACGCGCGGCTCAAGCTCGAGCGCAAGGGCGTGGACCTCGTCGTCGCGAACCACCCGGAGGACGGCTTCGGGGGCGACGAGAACGTGGTCTCGCTCGTCGACGCGGAGGGGGACGAGAAGCTGCCCCGGCTGACGAAGCGCGCGATCGGCGACCGGATCTGGGATTGGGTCGCGCAACGGCTGCCTTGAAACCCCGGCGCGCTTTCTGAGAGATTCGCCCCCGTGGAGCCGCCGCGCCCGAGCCTCACGAGCCCCGTCGGCCAGGTCCTCGACGACCGCTACCAGCTGACCGCGCTCCTCGGTGAGGGCGGCATGGGCGCCGTGTATCGCGCGCGCACCCGGGACGGCCAGGAGGTCGCCGTGAAGCTCCTCCACGAGGCCCTCGAGGGGGAGCCCGAGCTCCGGGAGCGCTTCGAGCGCGAGGCGCGCGCGCTCTTCGGGCTTCAGCACCCGAACATCCTGGCCGTGCACGATTTCGGCGTGCACGCCGGCAAGCCCTACCTGGTCATGGAGCTGCTCGAGGGGAAAGGGCTCGACACCCTCGTCGAGGACGGGCCGCTGGACCCGGGGCGGGCCTTCGCGCTCTTCCGGCAGGCCCTCGAGGGCCTCGCGCACGCGCACGCCCAGGGGGTGCTGCACCGCGACCTGAAGACCGAGAACATCCACGTGACCCAGCTCCCGGATGGGCGGGAGGTCGCGAAGCTCCTCGACTTCGGGCTCGTGAAGTTCGTCGACGACGATCGCTGGGGCCAGTCGAAGAAGCTCACGGTGCAGGGCTCGGTCTTCGGGACGCCGGCCTACATGCCGCCCGAGCAATGCGCCGGCGCGCCCACGGACGCCAAGAGCGACGTCTACAGCATGGGCGTGATCCTCTTCGAGCTGATGACGGGCCTCTGGCCCTTCATGGAGGAGGACCGCATGGCCATGTTCCAGGCGCACCTCACGAAGCCCGTGCCGGCGCTGAGCGGGAGCCGCGACGACGGGCTCATGTTCCGCCAGGAGCTCGAGGCCGTGCTTCAGCGCTCCATGCAGAAGCTGGCGTCGAAGCGCTTTCCGAACGCGGTGGAGATGCTCGCCGCCCTCGACGCGGTGCCCAAGCCCATCGCCGCGCTTCCCGCGCCCGCGGCGGCTCCCGCCCCGCCGGCCGCCGTTGCCCCCGCTGTGGAGCGGAAGGGCGCGCCCGTGCTGCTGATCGCGGCAGTGGTCGGGGTGATCGTCGTCCTGGCCGTCGCCGCCTTCGCGCTCGGATGAGCGTCGCGCGCGCCTTTGCCGCGGCGCTGGAAGCCGGCGACGACGCGAGGGCGCTCGGCCTCTGGCACGCGGCCCGGGGAGACGTGGCCCTGGCCTTCGACCACGAGCCACCCTTCACCGGTGCGCTCCGCGCCCGCGGGACGCCGCTGGCCTGGCCCGCGATGCTGGCGCGACTCCGGAGCTGGGAGATGCTCGACCGCGCCTACGCGCCGACGGACGACGCGGCCATGCGGGCCCGGGCCGAGCGCGCTCTCGAGCTCCTCGGGGCGCCGCACCTCCTCCGTGAGGCGCTCTTCGTGGCGGTCGACGGCGCGGGGCGCGCGGTGGAGCTCGCACGCTTCGACGAGGCCGCCTGGGAGGGCCTCCGGTCGCGTCGGCGCATCCATCCGCCCCCGGGGCACGAAGCGCGCGTCCGCGCGCTGCTTTCGCGGCTCGAAGGGGCTTGACGATCGGCGCCGCGACGCGAGATGCGAGCCCATGCTCCGCTATCGACTGCTCGGAAACACGGGCCTCCGCGTCTCGGAAATCTGCCTCGGCACCATGAGCTTCGGCGACCAGTGGGGCTTCGGCGCCGACGAGGCGACGAGCCACGCGGTGCTCGACGCCTACCGCGAGGCCGGCGGGAATTTCCTCGACACGGCAAACAAGTACCACGAGGGCCAGACCGAGGAGATCGTCGGCCGCTGGATGAAGGACAAGCGCGACTCGGTCGTGGTGGCGACCAAGTACACGCTCGCCATGGACCACGGCGACCTCAACAGCGCCGGCAACTCGCGAAAGAACCTCCGGCGTTCCGTGGAGGGCAGCCTCCGCCGCCTCGGCACGGACCACATCGACCTTCTCTACGTGCACGCCTGGGACGCGAACACGCCCTTCGAGGAGACCATGCGGGCCCTCGAAGACGTCGTGGCGAGCGGCAAGGTGCTCTACGTGGCCAACAGCGATACGCCTGCGTGGATCGTCAGCGCCTCGCAGGTGCACGCGCAGCTCCGCGGCTGGCACGCCTACGCGGGCATCCAGATCGAGTGGTCCCTGCTCGAGCGGAGCGTCGAGCAGGAGCTCGTGCCCATGGCCGAGCACTTCGGGCTCGGGGTCATCCCCTGGGCGCCGCTCGCGGCCGGCGTGCTCACGGGGAAGTACACGCGCGGCGGGGGCGGGACGCCCGAGGACGCCAAGCGCGCGGCCGCGAACGAGGCGCGCGGGCGGACCAGCGAGGAGGCCTTGGCCATCGCGCGGGCCGTCGACGAGGTCGCGGACGCCATCGGCGCGACGAGCGCTCAGGTCGCCGTGCGCTGGGTGATGCAGAAGGGCGGCTACACGACGATCCCGATCCTCGGCGCGCGGAAGGTGAGCCAGATCGAGGACACGATGAAGGCCGCGACGATCACGATCCCGGGCGAGCTCATGGCGAAGCTCGACGCCATCAGCGCGCCGACGCTCGGTTTCCCGCAGCGCTTCCTCGAGAACGAGGGCATGCGGAACATCCTCGAGACCGAGCTTCACCCGCGCCTCGACCGGCGCCCGCGCTGAGCGCCTACTCCTCTTCGCAGGGGCCCGGCGGGTAGGTGCCGCCGCGCACGAGCACGTCGCGCTCGGAGCGGAGGAGCTCGCCGTCGGGCATGGCCAGGCTGGCCTCGATGCGCAGGAGCTCGCCCACCACGCAGGCCGGATCGGGAAGGATGCCCGTCCAGCCCACGGTCTTCCGCCACCCTTCCCGGTCCTCCGGGTCGAAGCGAAGGGCCACGTCCGTCACGTAGGGCTCGCGCCCCTCGTCGGCCGGTTGCATCGAGAGCGTCACGGGGACCGGGTCCATGTCCACGCCGCGGACGCGGAAAGACACCCAGACGTGCCAGCCCCCCTGGGCGCCGCGGATCAGCTCGACCTCCTGGCCGTCCTCGAGCGCCTCGAAGCGCCAGGAGCCCGTGCCCACCTCGAGCGCGGCGGCCTGGGGGACGTCCTCGCCGCAGGCGAGCGCGAGGAGCAGGAGCGGGAGGAGCCTGCGCATCTCAGACCCGGCGGCGGCGGAACGCGAGGGCGGCCAGGGCGAGGCCGAGCACGCCGACGCCAGCGGCGGGGCTCCCCCCCGCGGCGCAGAAGCCGTCCACGCGGGGCGGCCCGGGGATGGTGCGGTTGTGCTCGGCGAGCGCCTCCGCGATGGCCGGCGTGTTGTCGACGGCGACGTCGCCCTCGCCGGAGGTGCCCACGCGGCGGATGCGCGAGGTGGCCGGCATGTCCTCGTCCGCGCCGGGCGCGAAGGGCCAGACGTTGTCGCGACCGCGGACGACGTCCCCGCTGTCGAGCTCGACGCGCCAGGGCGCCTCGTCCTGCCAGACCGCCGGCGAGCACTCGATGACCCGGCGCGCCGTGTGGTCCTTAGAGTAGGGACCGAGCTCGGGGTTGAAGTCGAAGACCGGGTCCATGGTCATCTCGTCGGCGCTCATGGTCGTGTAGAAGCGCGTCTGCACGGCGGCGGCCTCGAAGAGGGCCTGGGTCTCGACGAGCGGCGCGATGACGTCCTCGGCCACGGCCGCGAGAAACTCGTCAGGCTCGAAGCCCTCGATGTCCCCCGCGCGGTAGTCGAAGAGGAAGCACTCGACGCAGCCGGCGAAATCCTCCGGGCTGACGCCCGCGGGCGGCGGCACGAGGGCCTCGATCACGTCGCGCATGCCGTCGAGGCCGAGGAAGCTGCTGCTCGCGATCTGCGCGAGCAGCTCGTTCTCGAGCCCCGTCCAATCGGCCGCCCTCATGGCGTTCCACTGGGCGCCCTCGCCCTCGCTCCAGATGACCGCCCCGAGCTCCGGCGCGGGCCCGCTCATCTCGGTCACGAAGCCCTGGCCCTGCGCCTCGTTGGCGGCGCGGGTGACGACGTCGTCGTAGGTCGTGCCGGGCCTGAACCAGTCGATCAGCGCCTCGTTGAGCTCGAGGGAGCGGTAGTTCGCCGGCACGGCGCGGCTCTCGCCGAGCACCCACACCAGGATGCCCATGTCCGGCGTGGCCGCCACGGCCGTGGGGCGGAGCGGAATCGCCGGGAGCCCCTCGCCGAAGCTGAGGCGCACGGGGCGGATCGAGCCCGCGTCGTTGCCCTTCGTGAGCCGGAAGGCGAGGAGGTTCATGCCGGCCTCGAGGTAGGGACTCAGCACGTCGGACCCGAGGTCCGGCACGTCGTAGCCGTTGTCCTGAAGCCACTCGATGGCAACGGCGACGAGGTCCGCGGCGTCGGGGTCGAGGGCGATGTTGACGTAGTCGAAGGGACCGACGGAGCCCGCGTCGACGACCGTGACGCCGGAATCGGCGGTCGGCCCGTCGTCGAATTCGGCGCCGAGGCCGCCGCTGTCGGCGCTGCCCGGGAAGACGCGGCCGCGGCCACCGCTATCGCCCCGGCAGGTACCCTCGACCTCGGTCTGGAGCATGTACGTTGGGTTCGACGCGCCCTGGATGCGGTCGAAGGCCGCCGTCGACGAGATGGCTACCTCCGGGACGCCGGCCACCGGCAGCATCCAGGCGAAGCGCTCGGAGGGCCCCTCGTACTGGATCTCGATCACCGCCGTGACCGAGCCATCCGCCTCGGTGGCGAAGATGATCCGCTCGGCCTGCTGGTTCACCGGCGTGTTGTTGTCGCAGAAGAAGCCGCCACAGGCCGCGGCCGGCGCCGGGCGAAGGAAGGCGACGGCGCCCAGGGCGAGGCACGCCAGGACGAGACGAAACGGTACGAAGCGCAGCATGCGAGCGATCGTTGCAGAATCCGGGCCGCTCCGACATCCCCGGGCTTTCGAGGCGCTCGGCACGGCCTGGCACGCCGCCGGCCGGGTGGTCGCGCCCATCCGGCACGGTCAGGGGCGGAGCGCGCCCGCCCCTTCGGCCCACGCGCCCACCAGGGCGTCCAGGGCGTCGAGCTTGGAGTCGAGCACGTAGAGTCCGCGCGTCGGCACGGACGCACCGAGCTCGACGAGGAGCGGCCGGAGGTGCACCTCCACGGCCAGCGCGTGGTTCGGCGCCGCGCCGACCATCACGGGCACGGCCTGCGTCCCCGCGAGCCCGTCCTGCCCGAAGGTGTCGAGGAAGGCCTTGAGGAGCCCGGTGTAGGTCGCCTTGTAGGTCGGGCAGGCGAAGACGTTCACGTCTGCGGAGGCGACCTGCTGCCCGAGCGTCGCGACCGCCTCGTTCCCCCACTCGAAGAGGTGGGAGGCGACGTCCGCGAGCTCGTGCACGACGAGCTCGTCGCCCCCGCGGAGGCCGGCCACGGCCTCGCCGACGCTGCGACCGACGGTCGTCGTGCGCCCGCCGGCGCGCGGGTTTCCGATGATGACGCGGACGGTCATTTCCGGGACTCCATGAGCGGCATGACGCGCTCGCCGAACTCCTTGGTCGCCACCGGGTAGTCGTCGAACACGAGCATGGTGCCCTTCACGCCGGGGATCTTCGCGACCTCGTCGAGCTTCTTCGCGACGGTGGCGTGGCTGCCGACGATGGGGCCGATGTTGAGATTGAAGGCGCCCTTCATGTTCGTGATGATCTCGGCGGTCGCGCCGGCGGTGTCGAGGTCCGCCTGGCCGGTCATGAACTTGATGGCCTCGAGGTCGGCGCCATCCCGGTAGGACGCCCAGGTCGCCTCGGCCTCCGCGTCGGTCTCGCCCATGGTGACCTGGAAGAGGACGTAGACGCCGACGTCACGCCCGGTCTTCGCCGCGGCCGCGACGAGCCGTCCCGCGTCCGTGCGGACCCTCTCGAGATCGTCCGAGCCGATGATGAACTGGTAGTCGCCGTAGGTGGCGCAGAACTCCATGCCGCGGTCCGACTGACCCGCGCAGACGAGGGGAACGCGGCCGGCCTTCGGTCGCGGGCTGAGACGGCAATCGTCCATCTGGAAGTGCTCGCCCTTGAAGTCGCTGGCGCCGTCCTTCCAGAGCTCCTGCATGATCGTGACGTACTCCGTCGCGTAGTCGTAGCGCTTCTGGAAGTACCAATCGCCGGGCCAGACGTTCATCTGGCTGTACTCGATCTTGTTCCAGCCGCTGACGATGTTGTTGCCGAAACGTCCGCCGCTGATGTCGTCGTTGGTGGACGCCATCCGGGCCACCATCGCCGGCTCCATGGTC
>JBCDGX010000271.1:0-7477 GCA_038750805.1 Myxococcota bacterium | reverse complement strand
CTCGGGCGCGGGGGCCGGTGCCGGGGCAGCAGCGGCCGGGGCGCTCTCGGTCGGCGTCGCGGCCGGAGCCTGCGCGATGGGCTCGGGCTCGTCGCCACCGCCCATGCTGGTCGCGGCGAAGGCGGCGCCCCCGGCCACGAGGGCCCCGAGGAGCGCCGGGACGAAGAACCCGCCCTTCTTCTGCTCCGTCTGCGCCGCGGCGGGCGCCATGGACGCGCGCGCCTCGGCGGCCTTCGCTTCGGCGCTCGCCTTCGCGGCCTCGGCCTCGGCCTTCTTCGCCTCGGCCTCCGCCTTGAGGGCCTCGGCCTTCGCGGCCTCGGCGCGAGCCTCCTCGGCCTTCGCGTTCGCCTCGGCGTCCGAGAGCCGGCCGACCCCGACGTCCGGAACCGGTGCGTCGGGCGGAATGGAGACGTGGCCTGCCGAGCCGTTCACGCCTTCGGGCGCCGGCGGCGCCATCGAGCTGGCCAGGGCGCGGAGGTCGAGCTTGCCGTCGTCCTCGTCGTCGGCCGGCGGCGCGAGGGACGCGGGCGGGGGTGCGGCCGAGGGACGCGCGACGCGGGCGATGGCCTCTTCGTCGAGCTCGGGGTCGATGGAGTTCCTCTCAGTCATGCCCTGCGCTGCTTCCACGGTGCTGCTTCCAAGGTGCTGCTTCTTCCAAGCCTGCTTCTTGCCAAGACGGTCGTCCTTCCCGTGGCCACGGACCCGCGAAACGGGTCGCGGAATCCGCGTGCCCGGCGCCGCGACGGGCGATGCCCGACCCGTCGACCTGAACCGTCCGCGCGCTCGTCGCGGCGAGGAAGGCGCGTACCGTAGCACAGTCGTTGCCTTCCGCACCGCACCGGAATGCGTTTCGCATCGGGGCCACGGAGAGGAGACCCACGCACCCCCGTGCACCTTGGGTCCCGCGATTTTGCCCTGCAATTCCAGTATGTTCGGAGCGGTACCGGTGAGGCTCGGCTCAACCCATGAGCGCGACGAGCGTGAGAAGGGTCAAGGCGAGCAGGGCCCCCAGCCCGAGCGCCAGCGGACGGAGCGCGCGACGCCCGAAGCGGTCGGCGATGGCCATGCCGCCGAAGGCCCCCGCCGTGAAGAGGACGAAGGTCGTCACCTCGACCGGGTAGCCCTCACCGACGGCGTGAAAGAGGAGCAGGTTGAGCCAGAGGGCGAAGAGCGCGCCATCGACCCAGCCGAGGATCGTCACCGTCCGTCGCGCACTCATCGCCCCGCCTCTCCGCCCGCCCAGGGCGCCAGCACTCGCACCACGCTGCGCCCGCGGAGCACCTCGATCCAGCGCCGCAGCGCGCGATCGAGAGCCTGGCGTACGAGGTAGACGCGCATGGCCTCGCGGACGTCGTCGAGCTCCTGCCCGAGGAAGGGATGCTCGCCCGTGGCGAAGGCCTCCTCGAGCTGCGCGTCCGTGACGCGCGCCTCGCCAGCGAGGTTCGCCTGGAGGAAGACCCGCACCCGGGCGCGGCGCTCGGCCATGGCCTCGACCTCGCCGTCCGACGCACCGAGGGCGCCGAGGAGCGCCTCGAGGCGCGCCTGACCGCCAGCGAGGCGAAGGAGACGGCGGCGTTCGCGGGCGACATCCGTCGCCGCCGGGGACGCGACCTGGATGCGATCGGCCTCCCGCGCGATGAGCACCTCGCCGACCAGCTCGTCCAGCGTCGCTCGGAGCAGCCCGGCCGGCAGCGGCCCGAGCGGGAGGGGCCCGCTGGTCTGCCCGGCGAGGCGGATCCGCGCGCGGAGCTCCACGTCGCTGGCGAGAATGACGTCCGCCTCGGCGCTCGGCGTCGCCGCGCCCACGACCGCCGCGACGCCATCGCCGGCGACCTCGTTCACGCTGGTCAGCCCGCGTTGCGCGGAGGCCGGAACGCCGAGGGCCCAAAGCGCCGCCAGGGCGAGGGCGCGCACGTTCAGGAGCCTGCGGCCGTCTTCGGCGCGTCGTCCTCGGTCGGCGCCGCCTCGAGGGGACCGTCGGCACCGGGCTGCGTTCCGCTCGGCTCCGGCGCCACCCGCACGGTCTTGGCGCGGGTCCGCGGCATGGGCTTCCGCTCGCGAAGGAACTCGAGGAAAGCCAGGGCCGTGTCGAGGTCCCGCGCGGGGAGGCCGTCGAGGATCTCCTGGGCCTTGGCACGCATCGCATCGCTCGTGCTCGTGCGCCGCGCCTTCGCCGCCTCGGGCGTCGCCTCGACCTGGGTCGCGACCTCGTCGGCGGTGGGGACACGCCACTTGGGCCGCTCCACCGCCTTGATGTCGTGCGCGAGCAGCCAGGCGTCCATGCAGGCGCGGAGGCGCTCGGAGCGGAAGGCGAACCAGCGCTCGCGGTCGACGGGGAAGGACATGAGCACGTCCTTGAAGCGCCGGAAGGCGCCCTTCCCGTCGATGGACGCCAGCAGCCGGTTCCGGAGATCGGGCTGGTCCACCGTCGCGATGAAGCGCTCCATCCAGCGGTACTGCTCGCGCGAGCTGACCGGATCGATGCGCAGGTAGAGCGCGTCGTCGATGATGCGCTTGTGCATCAGGGGGTCCGCGATGCCGTCGACGATGCGGATCACCTCGCCGCTCTCGAGGTGCAGGTAGCTGTGCACCTCGGGCGCGTTGTTCTCGAAGGCGTCTTCGAGGGCCTCCCAGGCGATGGGGACCTCCCGCTTCACCTTCGCGGCGCGCTTGATGACCTTCCCCTCCCGGCTGCCCTTGCTACTCATCACGTGCTCTCTTCCGCCGGCGCCCGCGTGCGCCGGATCGCGTCTCGCCAGAGACGACGCTTTCGGGCGCGCGCTTCTTCCCCCGCGTCGCCGGGCATGGGTTCGTAGGTGACCTCGATGCGGTGCGCGGCCCCGACCGCCGCCGTGTCCGCGAAGATGCCGGCGCCGAGCCCCGCGAGGTACGCGGCGCCCATGGCCGTGGTCTCCACGTTCTCCGGCCGGTCCACGGGCACGTCGAGCATGTCCGCCTGGAACTGCATCAGGAGGCCATTCCGGGACGCGCCGCCATCGACGCGGAGCCGCGGAATGGGCCCGCCCGCGTCGGCGACCATGGCCTCGGCGAGGTCGACGATCTGAAGCGCCACCCCCTCGAGCGTGGCCCGGGCGAGGTGCGCGGCCGTCGTGTCGCGTCCGAGGCCCGTGATCAGCCCCCGTGCGTGCGGGTACCAATGGGGCGCCCCGAGCCCGGTCAGGGCCGGAACGAAGACCACCTCGCCGGCGTCGTCGACCTCGCGCGCCAGGCGCTCCACGTCCGCGGCCGTACGCAAGAGCCCGAGGCCGTCCCGGAGCCACTGCACGGCGGCGCCGGCGATGAAGCTCGAGCCCTCGAGGGCGTAGGTCGTCTCGTCGCCGAGGCGCCAGGCCACCGTGGTCAGGAGCCCGTGCTTCGAGGGCACCGGCTCCTTGCCGGTGTTCATCAGGAGAAACGCGCCGGTCCCGAAGGTGCACTTCGCCTCGCCGTGCGCGAAGCAGGCCTGGCCGAAGAGCGCCGCCTGCTGATCCCCGGCCATGCCCGCGATGGGGATCCCGTCCGGCAGGAAATCGAGGCCGCGCGTCTCCGCGTAGACCTCCGCGTTCCCGCGCACCTCGGGCAGGAGCGCCCGCGGCACCCCGAGCGGCGCCAATAGCGCGTCGCTGAAGTCCCCCCTCGTGGAGGTCGTAGAGCAGGGTGCGCGAGGCGTTGCTCGCGTCGGTCACGTGCGCCGCGCCCTTCGAGAGCTGCCACACGAGCCAGCTGTCGATGGTGCCGAAGGCGAGCTCCCCGGCCTCGGCCCGCGCGCGGGCGCCGTCGACGTGGTCGAGGAGCCAGGCGATCTTCGTCCCGCTGAAGTAGGGGTCGAGCACGAGGCCCGCCCGCTCCCGATAGAGCGGGGCATGCCCCTCGGCGTCGAGGCGGGCGCAGAAGTCCGCCGTGCGCCGGTCCTGCCAGACGATGGCGCGGTGGATCGCGCTCCCCGTCGCCCGGTCCCAGAGGACGGTGGTCTCGCGCTGATTGGTGATCCCGATGGCGGCGATGTCCGCCGCCTTCACCCCGGCCGCGCCGAGGGCCTCGACGGCCGCCGCCGACACGCTCCCGAAGATCTCGTGGAGGTCGTGCTCGACCCACCCGGCCTTCGGAAAGTGCTGGGGAAATTCGCGCGTGGCGCGCCCGAGGATCTCGGCCTCGGGGGACACGACGAGGACCGTCGACCCGGTCGTTCCCTGGTCGATCGCGAGGATGGGGCCCGGCATGATTAAGGACGATCACGGTACCCGCTGCGATCGGGGCCCGTAAAGACGAGGTCGTTTCGACCGCTTTCGCGCTACTCGCCGATGTCGCGCAGGAACGCGTCGACGTCGTGGAGCTCCGGGTCCTCGCTCTTGGCCTTCCGGGCCCAGAGCAGGGCCCGCCGCGCCTCGCCCCGCTGATGAGCGATGCGGGCCTGCATGAGGAACGCCGCCGCCCTGCTCATGGGCCCGTCTTCCTTGGAGAGGGTCACGGCCCGAAGCGCGATGAGCGCGACGTCGAGCTCCCCGAGCTCGTACGCCAGCACGGCGAGCTCGCTCGAGACGAGGCCGTTGTTCTTGTCGCTCTCGAGGGCGGCGTTCAGCCACTGCATCTCGAGGTGCCGGTCCTGAGCCGCGCGGGCCAGGCGCGCCATGCGGTGCTGGAGCTCGCTGAGCTCCGGCGAGCGCCGCCGCGGGTGGTCGCTGATGGCCTTCTCGAGGAGCTGCCCCGCCTCGGCGAAGTAGCCCGAGCCGATGTAGCCGTCCGCGAGGAGCAGCGTGGTGTCGTGATCGTCGGGCCGCATCTCGTGCGCCCCGCGGAGCGCCGGGAGCGCGGCCTCCGGGTCCCGGACCACGTCCACGAAGAGCTGCCCGGCCTGCTGGTAGAGTTCGAAGGCCTCCTCCGGCGTCGCGTGGCCGGCGTTGCGCATGAGCAGGTCGGCGAGCTCCCGATCGGCGCCGAGGCTCTCGTAGAGCGAGCGGAGGCGCGCGGCGACGCTCTTGTCGGCGGGCTGGATCCGGTTCACGTGCTCGAGCCCGGCGCGGGCCTGCTCGGGTGTGCCCGCCGCGTCGCAGGCGTCCGCGAGGAGGAGCGCGGCCTCGGCCTGTGCCTCGCCCTCGAGCACCATCGCGAGGCGTGCACAGGTCTCGGCGACGCCCACCCAGTTCTCCGAGAGCACGTCGAGCGCGCGGAGCTTGAGCAGCACCTCGACGTCGTCGGGACGCGTGGCGGTCCATTGCGCGAGGAGCTCCCGGGACTCGCCGCGATCCCCGCGGCTCCCGAGCACCTGGGCGAGGCGGAGCAGCGCCGGGCGCCCCACCTCGTCCTCGCGGGCCTCGGCCAGGTGCTGGCGAAGCGCGTGGATGAGGTCGTCGGCCACGAGCTCCGGCGCCACGGCATAGGCCGCCTCGAGGTCGCGCACGGCTTCCTCGGTGCGTCCCGCGGAGAGCCCGAGGCGCGCCTTGAGCCCCAGCAGCGCGGTGCGCGTCGCCTCGTCACCGCCGGCCGGGAGCTCCGCCAGCGCCGCACCCACGGCGTCGGCGGCGCCGGCCGCGTCGCCGGCGGCCTCGAGCGTGGTCACGAGCTCGCGAAGGATGGCGACGCTCTGGCTCCGGCCCCGCGCCTCGCGGAGCACGGCGATGGCCCCTTCCGCGTCGCCGAGCGTGTCCCGGCGAAGCGCCACGGCCTCGCGCAGCTTGGCGAGCGCCCCCTCGTCGTCTCCGGCGTCCGCGAGGCGAAGCCCATCGTCGGCGAGGAAGCCCGCGAGGCCCTCCGCGTCGCCGTGCGCGCGATGCCAGTCTTCGAGGCGGGCCCGAAGCTCCGCGTCGTCCGGGTTGCCAACGAAGCCGAGCGCGAGGGCCTCGCCCACCCGGCCCGCCTCACCCAGCGCGTCCCATTCGCTGGCGAGCTCCCGCGCCAGGGCGGAAGCGGCCTCGCCGCTCTCCGTCGCCAGAAGGCGAGCGCGAAGCTCGGCGCGCTCGTGCGCGTCGCCATCGTCACCGAGGCAGGCCAGGGCCGCGCTGGCGATGGCGCGATCGGTCGGGAGCCAGTCCAGGCCACGCCGGTAGACGTCGAGGGCGTCCGCGGGGCGTAGCTCCCCGAGGAGCGCGCCCAGGCGGAGCGTGAGCGCCGAGACCTGCTCCGTATCCTCGCGGTCTCGCGCGAGGTCGAGGCGCCGCTCGAGGAGCTCGGCCAGGTCCTCCTCGTAGCCGCTTCGCTCGTAGACCTCACCGAGCATGCGCGTCGCCTCGGCGTGCTCCGGCTCCTCGTCGAGGGCGGCCTTGAGCACGTCGATCGCGTCGGGCTCGCGGCCTTCGCGGTCCAGGAGGAACTTCGCGTGCTCGAGGCGCGCCAGGTTTCGGAGGTCGGGCTCGAGGAGGCCGTCGACGAGCTGCGCCACGAGGTCCGCGAGGGGTTCCTCGTTCTCGAGCTGCCGGTGGAGCCCGAGGAGGGGCTCCCAGATCGAACGATCGGTCAAATCGCCGTCGGCGAGGAGGCCGGCGTAGGCCTCGGCGGCAATGGCCGGGTCCCCGTGCTCGCCCGTGGCGAGGTCGGCGATCCGGCGAAGGAGATCGCGGCGCTCGAGGGCGTCCTCGGTGGCGCTCGCGAGCATCCGGAGCCAGCCGAGGGCGCCGGACACGTCGTCCTCGACCAGGCGGCGCTCGGCGAGGGCCTGGAGCGCCCAGAGCGCACCCCCGAGGCCCTCCTCGGAGCCCTCCGCGACCTGGACGGCGCGCGCGTAGAGGCCCTCCGCGCGCGTCGCGTCGTCGCGCTGGCGCGCCTTGTCCGCGGCCTCCCGCACGTGGGCGAGGGTGGCGCTCGGGCTCTCGGCCCGGCGGACGAGAAAGCGCAGGAGGAGCTCGTCGTCTCCGGCGTCGCGGGCAACCTCCTCGTAGAGCGCGAGGAGCTCCGGCCCGGCGCCGCGCTCGGCAGCACCGTCGAGGATGTCGACGACGTGCGCGTGGCGCGGGTCGAGGTCGAAGGCCCGCCGCGCGAAGCCCACGCCCGCAGGCGCCGTCTCGGGCTCCGCGATCTCGACCTCCGCGAGCTGGTAGAGCGCGGCCGCACGGTCCGCCTCGCCGAGCTCGGGGGCGTCGACGAGCGAGGTGAGCACGCGCCGCTGAAGCGCCCGATCGCCCCGCGCGGCACCGATGCGGGCCAGGGCCTGCCAGGCCGCCACGGGGCGCTCGACGAGGCCTTCCGCGCGCTCGTAGAGATCCGCCGCGCCGGCTTCGTCGCCCTGGCTCTCCTTGACCTCGCCGAGACGCACGAGGAGCTGCCCGCGGGCGCGCGCATGGCCGCTCTCGCGCTGCGCCTCCGCCAGGGCTTCGAGCGTGCTCACGAGCTCGTCCGTGCGCCCGGTGGCCCGAGCGCTGGCGACGAAGGCTTCCTGGTGCGCGCGATCCCCGGGGGAGGCCTCGAGCGCCTCGCGGCGCCGGGCGAAGGCCCCCTCGGGGTCGCCGAGGGGCCCCTCGAGCACGTCGGCGAGGGCCGCCGCGAG
>JBCDGX010000270.1:0-7512 GCA_038750805.1 Myxococcota bacterium | reverse complement strand
TGCGCCTCGTGGTCCCGCGCGAGCCCCGGCCCGCTGAGCCAGGTCTCGACGCAGCCTCGCCGGCCGCAGTAGCAGGGCGGCCCCGGGACCTCGTCCGGCGTCGGCCAGGGCAGGGGGGTGTGGCCCCACTCGCCGGCGATGGCGTTGGGACCCGTCAGCGCGCGCCCGCGCACGATGACGCCGCCGCCCGTGCCCGTGCCGACGATGACGCCGAAGACCACCTCGGCGCCGGCCGCGGCCCCGTCGCTCGCCTCGCTGAGGGCGAAGCAGTTGGCGTCGTTCGCCAGGCGCACGGGCCGGCCGAGCGCGGCAGCGAGCTCGCGGTCGAGGGGCCGGCCGTTCAGGGCCGTGGTGTTCGAGTTCCGGAGGAGCCCCGTCGCCGGGCTGAGCGCCCCCGGCGTTCCGAGGCCGACGCTCCCCGGGCGGCCGATTGCGCTCTCCGCGGCATGAACGAGATCGCGAATGGCGCGCACGATGGCCTCGGCGCCTTCGCTCGCGGGGGTGGGGACGCGCCGCCGGTAGACCTCCGCGCCGGCGGCGTCGAGGGCGACGAGCGCGATCTTGGTCCCGCCGAGATCGACGCCGAAGCGGACGCTCAAAACCAGTCCGGCTGCATCTCGAGGTAGCTCGGCTCGTTGGTCTCGCAGAGCTCGGCGAGGTGCCCGACGCGCGGGAGCTCCGTCGCCAGCCAGTAGCGGGCGCCGCGGAGGAGGCCCTCCTCGAAGGGGCCGCGCTCCGGGCGCTTCGCGGCGGCCGTGGCCAGGCGGAGGTGCTGCCAGGCCGTGACCACGAGGCTCGTCATGGTCAGGTAGTCGACGCTGTGGCCGAGCATGCCCATCACGTCCCCGCTCAGGCCCTTCTGACCGAGCATCATCGAGGTCTTCCCGAGCCGCGCCATGGCGTCCCGGAGCGCCGCCCCGAGCGCGGCGTCGAGGCCGGCCTCCGCGGCCTCGCCGAGCGCCTTCTCGATCTGGGCGCCGAGGGCCTGGAGCGCGGCGCCGCCCCGGGCCATGGCCTTACGCCCCAGCAGGTCGAGGCTCTGGATGCCCGTCGTACCCTCGTGGATCGTGTTGAGCTTCTGGTCCCGGAGGAAGAGCTCCGGGAGGTACTCGCTCGTGTAGCCGTAGCCCCCGAGCACCTGGACCGCGAGGGCGTTCGCCTCGAAGCCGTACTCGGCCGGGAAGGTCTTCGTGATCGGCGTGAGGAGATCGAGGAGGAGCCGATGCTCCTCGCGCTCGTCCTCGGGCCCGTGCTCCGCGCGGTCCGCGTGGTGCGCGGTCGTCGCCGCCAGCGCGAGGCTCGCGTCGACGATGGCCTTCTGCCGGAGGAGCATGCGCCGAACGTCGGGGTGCGCGACGAGGGGCACGGGCCCGCCCCCGCCCTTGCCGAGCTCCCGGCCCTGGGTGCGGTCGAGCGCGTAGGCCCGGGCCTCGTGGTAGGCCGCGCTCGCCGTGGCGGCGCCGTTCACGCCGACGCCGATGCGCGCCTCGTTCATCATCTGGAACATCATCCGGAGGCCCTGGTGCGGCGCGCCGACGAGCCAGCCGTGGCAATCGCCGCGGTCGCCGAAGCCGAGGGCGAGGCTCGGGAGCGCCTTCCAGCCGATCTTGTGGATGACGCCGGTGACCTGGACGTCGTTGCTCACGAGGGTGCCGTTCTCCTCGCGGAGCCGGGGGACGGCGAAGAGGCTGATGCCCTTCGTCCCCTCGGGGGCGCCGTCGATGCGCGCGAGCACGAGGTTCACGACGTTCTCGGCCACGTCGTGGTCCGCGCCGCTGATGAAGATCTTCGCGCCGCGGATGCGGTAGGTGCCGTCGTCCACGGGCGTCGCCGAGCTCGTGATGTCGGCGAGGGAGCTCCCGGCTTGGGGCTCCGTCAGCGCCATGGTCCCGGTCCACTCGCCCTCGTACATGCGCCCGAGGAAGCGCGCCTTCACGGCGTCGCTTCCGAAGGCCTCGATGAGGTGCGCTGCGCCCGTCGTCAGCCAGGCCAGGCCGACCACGCCGAGGTTGCCGGCCATGAGGTAGGCGTGGGCCAGTGTAGCCACCGTGAGCGGGAGCTGTTGCCCCCCGACCTCGGCGGGGCGCGTCGCGCTGATCGCGCCGAGCTCGCGCACGTGCCCGAAGGCCTCGCGGAAGCTCGGATGGAGGGTCACGCGGCCGTCCGCGAAGACCGGCGGCTCCGCGTCCATGGGCCGGAGCGTCGGGAAGAGCACCTCGCGTCCGAGGCGGCGGCAGGCGCCGAGGTAGAGGTCGAAGGTCTCCTTCGAGTGGTCCTCGAAGTGCGGGAGCTCCGTGAGCGCCTCGGCGTCGAGCACGTCCTCGAGGAGGAGCTGGACGAGGCGGTCGTCGAGCAGCGGGTTGCCGGCCATGGTGCGCAGGGTAGGGGCGATCCCTCGGCGGCGAAATCGCCTCGGCGGGCGCTCAGCCCGGCTGCGAGGCCCGGAGCGCCCGCGCGCGCCCACCGGCGGCGGACTCGGTGACCTGGAGGCGCCGGTAGTCGATGCGGACCTGCCCGTCGTCCATGCGCTCGACCATGTCGACGAAGCGCTCGTCGAAGCGCACGTCCTCGGGCCAGTAGCCGTAGCGGGCGTGCACGGCCTGATAGAAGGTCGTGTCGAGGCCGTTGATGGTCGCGATGAAGCGCGTGTCCTCGGCCATCAGGCGCTCCGGGGTGAGCCCGTGCAGGGGGCTCGTCTCGTCGAGGCGATGGTAGAGCTGCCAGACGACGGCGAACATCGGCGAGCGGCTCATCTCGAGCTCGAGGTCCACGAAGCGCGCGCCCGTCGAGCCTTCCGCCGTCGTGTAGCGGACCAGCGCCGAGAGCCGCGCCTCCGCGTCGGCGATGGCCATGCCGCGCTCGTTCGCGATGCGGAAGGTGAGCGTCGGGATGCCGTTCCGCGGTTCGACGCAGAGCGAATGGGTGAAGATGACCCGCGCCCGCGGGAGGCTGATCTTCGCGAACACGAGCCCCGTCAGCATGGCGAGGCAGAGGATCGAGACGAAGGCCTCGAGGGTGACGACGAAGTGCCCCCACACGGTCTGCGGGTGCATGTAGCCGTAGCCGATGGAGCCGAAGGTCTGGACGCTGAACCAGAAGGCGTCGCCGAAGTTCGGGCCCATGTGCTCGATGGAGCCCGGGCTCGCCCAATAGAGGAGGGCGAAGAGCCCGTTCGCCAGGAAGAAGATCAGCGCCGTCGTCGGCAGCACGACGCGCCAGGGACGCGAGAGCAGGAAGGCGTAGAAATCCCTCAGCGGGCGCTGGCGGATGCCCTCGCGGCGAACGAAGGACGAGAGATCCTGGCCGCGCGGTCGCGGCGGTGGGGACGGGGCGCTCACGTCAGCTCGGGCGCTCGATGACGCCGTCCGGGCGGAGCGCGAAGCGTCCCTCGGGGCGCGCGTGCACGGGTTCCGGGCTCGGCCAGGGCCAGCCGCCGAACTGGGTCCGCTGGTAGTCGGCGAAGGCCTGCCGGATCTCCTGCGGGGTGTTCATCACGAAGGGTCCGCGCCGTGCCACGGGCTCGCCGATGGGCCGTCCCCCGAGGAGCACGGCGGCCGCCGGTCCGGCGCTGGCGACGAGGTCGACCTCCGCCTCGGCCTCGAGGCGGACGGCGCTCGCGCCCGCGACGCGGCGGCCGGCGACGTGCGCGCTGCGGCCCTCGTAGACGTAGAGCGTGCGCCGCGTGCCACGGGGGGCGGCGGGGATCGTGAAGCGCGCGCCGGCCTCGAGCTCGAGGGTCCAGATGGTCACGTCGGCTCCGGCTTCGCTCGCGTAGCTCGCCGGAGGTGCGGCGGGCGCGGACGCGGCGCCGAGGGTGCCGGCCACCACCGTGAGCTCCGTCGTGCGCTCGGCCTCGTCCCGCACGCGGAGCTTCGGCACGTCGCTCGCCCAGAGCATGGCGAAGTGCGGGTCGACCATCTTTCGCGCCGCCGGGAGGTTCAGCCAGATCTGGAAGAGCTCGAGAGGATTGCCCCCGTCCGCGCGCAGGAGTGGGAACATCTCCGCGTGCTGGATCCCCGCGCCCGCCGTCAGCCACTGCACGTCGCCCTCGCCGTAGCGCGCGGTGGCGCCCATGGAGTCCGAGTGATCGAGGAGCCCCGTGCGCACCACCGTCACGGTCTCGAAGCCGCGATGGGGATGCCGGGGAAAGCCCGGGACGACGTCCCCGTGGTACATGTTCCAGCCGCCGACGTTGGCGAAGTCGTTGCCCAGGCGGCGCCCCGCGAGCGACGCGGCCGGCCCCATCGCCGCGTTCCCGGCCGGGTAGCGGTCGAGGTGATGCATGCAGAAGAGGAAGGGATCCTCGGTCTGCCAGGGCGTCTGCAGGGGCTCGACGGAGCGGACCGGGTCGATGCGCGGTCGCGCGCTCGCTTGGGCGAGCGGACGGTCCTCGCTCGAGCGGCAGCCGAGGGCGGCGGCGGCGGAACCGGCGCCGAAGAGCCGGAGCGCGTCTCGCCGGCGAAGGGTAGGAGGCACGGCGTCGACTCTGGGGAGGCCGAGGGGGCCTCGCAAGCGCAGGATGCGCGCGGTGCGTCGGCGAGGCGCAGCGGCTGCGTCGCTCGGCGCCTCCCGGGCGGCCGACGCGGCGGCCCGGCTCTTGCTGCCGGCGCGGGCATGGTGCGCGCCGCGTCGCTCTGTCTCGTCCTCGCCGCGTGCGGCGATTCGCCCCCCATGCTCGACTTCGGCCCGCCGGATGCCGGCGACCTCGGCGGCGCCGACGCCGGGTCGCCGGACCAGGGCGCGCCCGACGCCGGGCCGGACATGCCGGACCTCGGAGCGCCCGACGCGGGCCTCTTCCCGGCGCTCCCCGAGGCGCATCCGGGCCTCCCGGACCATCGCTCGGCCGTGAACGGTCGCTTCGCCACGCGCGAGTCCTGCCAGGTCTGCCACGTGTCCGACGGCGTCGCGCTCACGGACCAGGCGGGTCGCGACGTGTCGATGAGCACGCTCTGGCGCGCGTCGATGATGTCCTTCTCGGGGCGCGACCCTTACTTCCTCGCGGCGCTGAGCCACGAGATCGCGGTGCAGCCGGAGGCCGAGACGCTCATCGCGTCGACGTGCACGCGCTGCCACGCGCCCGCCGGGCACGAGACGCTCCGGCCCTCCGGTGCGCACCTCGACCTCGAGGCGCTCACGGGGAGCGTCGAGACGGAGGCGCTCCTCGGCCGCGAGGGCGTGACCTGCACCGTCTGCCATCAGATCGATCCCGAGAACCTCGGGACCGACGAGAGCTTCTCCGGGGGCTGGCGCATCGGCGGGGCGCGGACGATCTACGGGCCCTTCGAGGACCCGGTGGGGCGCGATATGCAGCTCACCTCCGGGTACACACCGGTCTTCGGCCCGCACATGCGGGACAGCGCCCAATGCGCCACCTGCCACACGCTCTTCACGCGGGCCCTCGACGAGGCGGGCGCACCGACCGGGCCGACCTTCCCGGAGCAGGTCCCGTACCTCGAGTGGCGCAACTCGAGCTACCAGAACGAGCGCGGGGCCGGGCCCCTCGCGGCGTCCTGCCAGACCTGCCACGTCCCGCAGGTCGACGAGGACGGCATGCCCATCGAGGCGCCGTTGAGCGTCCGGCCCGCGGGATTGGCGTCGCGGACGCCCATTGGCCGCCACGTCTTCGTCGGCGCGAACGCCTACATGCTCGAGCTCATCGCCGACCAATGGAGTTGGGTCGGGACGCCCGTCGCGCCGGAGGAGATCCGCGACCGCGCCGAGCTCACGCGCACGAATCTGCGGAGCGCGGCCGAGCTCCGCGCCGCACCGCGGCGTGACCGGAACGCGATGGTCGTCGAGGTCAAGGTCGCGAACCTCACGGGACACAAGCTCCCCACGGCCTACCCTTCGCGGCGCGTATGGGTGCGCCTCGAAGTGCTCGACGCGGAGGGGGAGGTGCTCTGGGCGTCCGGGCGCACGGACGCGCGCGGCGCGCTCGTCGACGGTATGGGCCGGCGCCTCGACGCGCCGGGGGCGGACCTCCGCGACGAGGTGCTGCCGCATCTCGATCTCATCACGCGCGAGGACCAGGTCCAGGTCTACGAGGCGCGCATGGGCGACGCCGCGGGGCGCCCGACGCGGGTGCTCCTCGAGGCGACGCAGTACCTGAAGGACGACCGCATCCTGCCCGCGGGCTGGGTCGCCGATGGCCCCGAAGCCGAGTGGACGGCGCCCGTGGGCGTGGCCGAGGACGCCGATTTCGTGGCCGGGGGCGACGCGCTCACCTACCGCTTCCCGTGGCCGGACGGCGCGGCCCGGGTGCGGGTCGCGCTCCTCTACCAGTCCGTGCCGCCGGGCGCCGTCGAGGGGCTGCGCGATCGGCCGACGCCGCTGACGGCGGCCTTCGTCGCCTTCACCGAGGAGCGCCCGGCGACGCCGGAGATCCTCGCCGAGGTCGACGTCGAGCTCTGACGCTCAGCGGAGATGCTTGAGGGCCTCGCGTCGGCTGAGCGGGCTCAGGGCCGGATGCGCGTCGACGAAGGCGAGCACCCAGGTAGGGTCCGTGCGCGCGTGCTGGCGGAGCGCCCAGCCGATGGCCTTCCGAAGAAAGAAGTCCTTCTCGTCCTGGGCCGCCTCGATGGCTTCCGTGAGGAGGGCCGCATCCGTCCGCTCCTTCGCGCGAAGCTGGGCGATGATCGCGGAGCGCCGGAGCCAGAGGTCGCCCGAGTGCATCCAGCGCCGGAGCGTCGCGGCCGTCGCGTCGGGCTCCGCGGACCAGGCGCGGTAGACTTTCTTGGCGGCGAGGTCGTCGACGAGGTCCCACCAGGCGCCGCTGGTGATGAGGTCCGCGAGGCAGGCGAGGGCGCTCGCGCGGAGGAGCCTCCGGTGCGCCGGCCGCTCGAGCAGATCGAGCACGGCGTAGCGCTCCTCGCGATGCGTGGCGCCGTCCCAGGCCGTGCGGGCGACGGGCTCGAGCGCGGCCCAGGAGTCGTAGCGATGCGCGGCCCAGAGCGGTCGCAGCGCCGCGGTGCGCGCCGGCTTCTTCACGCCGTGATAGGGCATGGCCGACTTCATGTAGGCCTGCATCGGGGCGGCATGGGCGGGGACCGACGCCGCCGCGAGGGCCTGGCGGGCCTCCCGGAGGAAGCGTGTCGTATCGCGCGGCATGAGGGCTCAGAGCAGGGGGCGTGCGTCGTAGCGTGCCGGCTGCGACGCGAGCCAGCGCTCGGCCTTCGCGCCGGCCGGCTGCCACTCGACGCGCCGCCGGTCCTCGTGCGCGGCCAGAAAGACCAGGACGAGCTCGGTCGCGACGAGCGCCGCGTCGGCGCCTCGAAGCGCGGCCTCGAGGCGGGCGCTCCGCTCCGGACCGAGGAGCGCGCGGAGGGCGTCGCTGGGCTCGAAGCGCCCGTCGGCCTTCTGCGTCATCAGGAGGTCGAAGAGCCGGTCCGCGGGGCCGGTGCTCGTCGGGCCCGCGCTCGCCGGGGTGGCGCCTGCTACTACGATTGCAGCGTGGATCTGCGGCCCGCGACGGCGTAAAACGCGCGGCCGGCAGGCATCCCTGTCGCGTCGTAT
>JBCDGX010000269.1:0-7583 GCA_038750805.1 Myxococcota bacterium | reverse complement strand
GGCCTATCGCGCCGCCCTCGATGCCTTGGCCGAGGTGAAGCTCCGGCGCCGGCCGGGCGAGAGCCGCGAGGCCTTCGCGGCGCGGGTGGGCCGCGAGGTACCCGAGCTCGGACCGAGCTTCGAGGCGCTCACGCGCACCCACGTGGGTCTACGCTACGGCTCCCGTTGGGCGCGGGCGACGGCGGCGCACGCGCGCCGTGACGCCGCGGCGCTGGCCCTGGCACGAAGGCAGCGCTTCGGCGTGGGTCGGCGCCTGCTTGGCCTGCTCACCCCCTGGAGCTGGATCACGGCGCGCTGAGGCGCACGAGGACACACGATGACCGCGACGAGCGAGACCCCCGGGGCACCCCTGCCCCCTTCCGTGCAGGCCCTCCATGACGCCCACGCGATGACGCACCACCTGCGGCAACGGCTGCGGGCGGCGATCTTCGGTCGCGACGACGTCATCGACCTCGTGCTCGTCGCGCTCCTCGCGGACGGTCACGTGCTCCTCGAGGACTATCCCGGGTCCGGAAAGACCACGCTGGCTCGCGCCCTCGGCGAGGCCATCTCCGCGGTCTCCGGGCCCGAGGGCGTGGCGCCCTTCCGGCGGATCCAGTTCACGCCGGACCTCCTCCCGAGCGACATCACCGGGACCAGCATCTTCGACGTGAACGGGGGCTCCTTCACCTTCAAGCGGGGCCCGGTCTTCGCCCACGTGCTCCTCGCCGACGAGATCAACCGGACGTCGCCGAAGGTGCAGTCCGCGATGCTCGAGGCGATGGCCGAGAAACAGGTCACCGTCGACGACACGTCGCACGCGCTCGACGCCCTCTTCTTCGTCATCGCGACGCAGAACCCGCTGGATCTCGCGGGCACCTACCCGCTGCCGGCGCCCCAGCTCGACCGCTTCCTCTTCAAGATCGCGATGACGCACATCGATCGCGACGCGGAGCTCGCGCTCCTCGCGCAATATCCCGTGCCGAGCCTCGGCCGGGCGGCGGGGCTCCCGGGCGTGCAGCGGGAGGAGCTCCTCGCGGCCCGGGACGCCGTGCGCGCCGGCGTGGTGGTCGCGCCGGCGCTCCGCGAGGCCCTCGTGGACGTCGCGCGGGCGCTCCGCGCCGACCCGCGCGTGCTCCAGGGGGCGTCCACGCGCTCGCTCATCCTGGCTCTGCCGGCGCTTCAGGCCCGGGCGCTGCTCCACGGTCGCGATTACGTCGGTCCGGAGGACCTCGAGGCCCTCGCCGCGCCCATCTTCCACCACCGGCTCGAGCTCGCGCCGGGCACGGACGCGCCCGCGCAGGTCGTGCGGGACGCGCTCGGTCCCCAGCTCGAACGCCTCGCCCGCGCGAGCCTGCGCCGGTGAAGGGAGACGCGCCGAGGCTCGTCGCCCTGTCCCTCGCCGCCGGCTTGCTCGGGGCCGCGGGCTTCGGGGCGGCGCAGAGCGGCCTCGAGGCCGCCCTCGCCCAGCCGGAGGCCGGGGCGCCCGGCACGCCGGCGGAGCTCGGTGCCTGGGCCCACGTGCGCGAGAACGACCTCATCGCCGCGCGGGAGGCCGCCGAGGCCGTGCTCCGGGCCGAGCCGAAGAGCTACCTCGGGCACTTCGTGCTGGGCTGGGCGCTGCACTACGCGGAGGCGAGCTTCCCCCGGGCGCTCCACCATCAGCGTCAGGCGTGGGAGCTCTTCGTGGCGGCGCACGGCGAGGATCCCGTGGCGCCGGGCTTCCCCTGGCGCTGGCACGCGCGGATGATCCTCGAGCGCGCCGAGCTCCACGGCGACCTCGAGCAGCACGAGGAGCGGCTCGCCTGGTTCGCGCGCTACGACGAGCACTACACGCCGAAGACGGGGGCCCGGAACGCCTGGCCGCTCATGAAGCTCGGGCGCTACGAGGAGGCTCGCCGCGCCGCGGCCGCGGGGATCGGGAGCGGTGACGAGGGGCAGCTCGAGCTCGGCCTGAACGCCTTCTGCGCCATCGAGTTCGAGGCCGGCAACGACGGCGCGAGCTACGACGCCTGCAAGGCCGCGCTCGACCAGGCGCGCACCACGCCGGCCGGACCCTCGACCGTCGACTACACGAACTTCGCGGAGGGCGCGCTGAGCCTCTTCCGCTTCGCGGAGGCGGAGCGCTCGCTCCTGGCGGCGACGGAGGCCCAGGTGTCGTGGTTCGGCAACCCGTGGTTGATGCTCTCGGAGCTCTACATCCGCGGCGGGCGGCTCCCCGAGGCGCTGACGGCGCTGAAGGAGGTGCCGGGCTACCGCATGCGCCGGCCACCTCACGTGCGGGACAGCGACCGGAACGAGCACCGGCGGGCGCTGGCCTCGCTGATGCTCACGGCCGGGCGCCCCGCGGAGGCCCTGGCGATCACGGAGAAGGCGCGCGTCGCTCCGGACCGGCGCGGCCATAACAGCCGCGATCCCCTCCAGGACGACGCCATCGTCGCCCTCCTCGACCGCGCCGCGCGGCTCAGCCTGGCGGAGGCGCTGCGTGAGGAGGCGGTGGGCGAGGGGCTCGGGACAAGGCTCCTGGCACGGCTGGAGGCGCGCTGGCTCCGCTTCGAGGCGTGGCTCGGCGGGCGGAGCGCGCTCCGGGCCATCGGCGACGACGCTCACCTCGTCGGCATCCATCGCATCGGAACCGCGGCGGCGGCCATCGTCCCGCCCTGGCTCCTCGGTGACCTCGCGTCCCTC
Source organism: Myxococcota bacterium (assembly GCA_038750805.1). Classification (GTDB taxonomy): domain Bacteria; phylum Myxococcota_A; class Polyangia; order Polyangiales; family Houyiibacteriaceae; genus CALCTH01. The sequence continues at coordinate 4,916 of JBCDGX010000269.1, read as the reverse complement.
GCGGGGCCGGGCGTTACCCGCGAGGCGCTGCGCCGGGCCCGGGCCCTCGACCGGCGGGAGGGCGCCGGCGCCTACTACGATGCCTTCGGTGCGGACGCGGCGCTCGAGGCCGGCGACGAGGCGCGGGCCATCGAGCTCGCCGACCGTGCGCGCCGGGGCCTCGGGGACGGCGACGGGATGCTCCGCGCCCGAGCGAGCGCGCTCCTCGCGGAGGCCACGCGTCGAAGCCGTGGCGTCGCGGCGGCGCTGCCCGCCTACGACGCCACCTTTCAGGTGGATCCGGGCGCGTTCCGCCGGCTGGGCTTCGCCGTCCCCGTTCGCCTGACGACGCGCGGGGACGCCATCGCCGAGGACGTGGCCGACGCCCTCCGCCGCTCGCCGCGCTTCGACGTCGCGGAGGAAGGGCTCGCGATGGTGGTGAACGCGACGGCCGCCGGAGGCACCGTCTGCCTTCGCGGCGGGGACGGCTCGGAGCTCGCGTGCGCCGAGGTCCGCCCGACCACCGACGACGATCCCGCGTCCCTCGCCGCGCGCCTCGCCGCGGAGGCGCATCGCGTGCTCTTCGCGCCGGCCATCGACCTCACGCAGGCGGACATCGGCAGCCTGGACGGGACGAACGTGAGGCGCCGCGGCGACCTCGACACGCTCCTCGAGCAGGGCACGCCCTGAGCCTCAGCGTGCGAGGCGCATCGCCAGTGGGAAGCCGAGGCGCATCATCACGCCCGTGCGCGAGTGCGGGCGCGTGCGCGCCTCGTCCCGGAAGGCCTCGAGCACCTCGTCTTCGAGCCCCTCGCGCGGGTGCGCCTCGCGGATGGCGCGGCGGAGCCTTCGCCCGATGACGCCCGCACGGGTGCCCACGACGTCGAGCGCCGTCGCCTCGTGGAGGAGATGCGCTTCGACGCCTTCCTCGGCGTCCACGGCGAGATTGAGGTGAAGCGTGATGGCCTCTTCGAGGCGGGCGCGGCGGGCGTCCTCCCAGCCGAGCGTCGCCTCCGCGAAGTCCGCGGCGGCGCGCGCACCTTCGACGGCGAAGCAGGCGACGCCCGGGGCCCGATGGCGATGAGCCGGCACGAGGCCGAGGTCGTGGAGCGCGGCGGCGACGAAGAGCAGCTCCGGGTCGTAGGTCAGCCCATCGGCGCGCGCGAAGAGCGCGCCGTAGAGATAGGTGCGGATGCAGTGGGCGTAGAGCACGTCGCTCGAGAGCGCGCGGGCGTGCTCGGCGGCCTCGAGGGCCGCTCGGGAGTCCGGGATGCGGATCTCGCCGAGCTCCACGGCCCGGAGCGGACCGGCGGGCGGCCCCAGGCGCCGGAGCACGTCGCCGACGAGCGCGACCTGCCGGGCGAGGGACCCGGCGACGAGCCGCCGGCGCTCGAGCGCGCTGAGCGCTCCGCCGCGGCGCGCCCAGGCCAGGCTCCCGACGCGGGCCACCGGTGTCTCCGGGTTCATGCGTTCGACGCTAACAGCTCGTCGCCCGCGCCGTCGGCCGGAGCCGCGCGGAGGGACGCGGCTCAGACGGCGAAGCGGAGGAGGCGCGCCGAGTCCTTGATCTCCTGGAAGGTCTGCCGAGCGCGGTCCGGAGGGTCTTCGCGGCGAAGGGTCAGGAGGCGTCCGGCGGCGTGGCCGTTGACCAGCGGGGCCTTGGCCGCCGCCGCCCGGAGCTTCATGGCGGCCTGCTCGCGGGCGGCGCCCCGCTTGTCGAGGCACTTGCCGGCGATGCGCTCGACGGCTCGAAGCTCGCCCTGCATCGCGCGGCGCGCGCGCTCCACTTCCGGAGCCCCGTAGCGGGGGGCCTCCGCGAGGGCCTCGTGCAGCCCGTGCGTCCTTTCGGGGAGCTCGGCGAGGAGCGCCTCGAGTGGCTTCTCCTCCCAGCCCTCGAGGGACGCCCCGCCTTCGGTCGCGTTGATGAAGCGGCGGCCCGCGTACTCCGGGCGCGACGCCGCGACGGTCTGCAAGTGCGTCGCGATGCGCGTGAACATCGGGTTCGAGACGACGCTGCCTGCGCCGCCCCACGCGGGAAGGTCGATGCGCTCGGTGACCTGGGCCGCCGGGAGCTCGTATTCGCTGAAGAGCCTCCAGAGCGCCTCGTCGCACTCGAGGACGACCTTCCGCCCTTCGATGCGCGCCCGCCACATGTCCCGCTGGCAGTGCGAGGCGTACATGCGGCCGTCCGGGAACGCGCAATCCTGCCCGAGGAGCACCACCGGGTCGGCGCCGAAGTTGAGCGCGGCCTGGAGCGCGAAGGTGCCGACGTTGCCCGCCGTCTGGAACTCGCCGACGCCGAGGTGGTCGGCGACGTACTGGGCGCGCTCGAGGCCGAAGGTCACGACCTTGGGCTCGATGGGGGCCTCGAAGCTCGAGGCATGCGCCGAGATGTCGAGGAGGAGCGAGCGCGCCGTGCGCGAGAGCTGATCGCCGACGGGCAAGGACTCGATGGTCACGAGCACGTCGACGGTGCCCTGGGCGTGCTCGATGGCCTTCGCGGCGGTGTTCACGGCGAAGACCGGCCCCCGCTTGGCGGCCTCCTCGATGAGGTGGAGGTTCCGGTCGAGGCTCGGGCCCGCGGACACGATGAAGGCGGGCATGCCCCGGAGCGGCGCGCCGAGCTGGTCCACGCGCACGGTGCCGGCGAGGCGGCGGACGTTCTCGGCGGTGTGCTTCGCGCCGAGGCGCGCGCGGTACTGGAGCGCCTCGTAGGCGTCTTCGCCCATGGCCAGCCCGCGCCCCACGAAGGGGCGGCAGCGCTCGAGGAGATCGGGAAAGAGCGCGGCGTAGGGGCGGCTTCCGAAGACGCGGAGCGACTCCCGGGTCGCGAAGGTCGCGGCGACCTGCCACTGGAGCTCCGCGAGAGTCCCGGCGACGAGCGTCCCTTCGTAGCTGGGGAAGAGCGGCCCGCCGGGCTCCATGAGCGCGCGGAGCTCCGGGAAGGGCTCGAGGGTGACGATGCGGCGAACGCCGAGGGCGCGGAGGCGCTCGACGCGATGACCGGCCCCGCCGCCCACGAGCAGGACGGTGTCGGCTCCGCGGAGGTCCTCCGGGCCCACGAAGCGCCCGGCGTTCCCCTTCGGATCCACAGGGTCGTCGAGCCACAGGTCCCCGACGCGGGCGGATCGCTGGCCGTTCGGGAGCTCGACGAGCGTCGCGCTCCCGGGCACCTCGATGTCCGGATCCTCGGGCGTCATCAAGAACATGGCGGAGTCCTCCGCGCTCGCGTGAAGCAGGAAGCGGGCCGGAGGCCCCGGCGAGCGCGTTTTCCCCGGTGCGTGCGAGTGGGCATGAGCCCTCCGCCAGGTCCTTGACGCCCGGGCGCCCGCCGAGCGGGCTCAGCCGACCAGGGGGACGACGAAGAGCACGTAGGCCACAGCGAGGGCGATCTGCACGAGGGCGAAGAGGGCCGCGGCCTTCACGAAGGCGCCGAAGCTCATCGCGAGCCCGTGCTTGTGCATGAGCGTCACGGCCACGACCGTGCTCGCCGAGCCGATGGGCGTGAGGTTGCCACCGAGGTTCGCGCCGAAGATCACGCTCCACCAGAGCCGGTCGTCGGAGAGCGGCGCCATGCCCTCGAGGATGCGCGCGAGCATGGCCGCGAGGGGGATGTTGTCCGTGACCGCGCTGAAGCCCGCCGCGCTCACGAGCGTCGCCGCCGTGCCCGCGCCGTCCGCCCTCTCGTTGAGGTCGATGATCGCCGCGAGGCCCTCGCCGATGAGCGCGAGGACCTCGGCGTGCTCCATCACGTTGATGACGATGAAGAGGAACGCGAAGAAGAGGAGGAGATCCCAATCGAGCGTTCGGTAGAACCGATCCGCCGTGCCCTTGAAGCGGAGCAGCATGGTCATGCCGAAGGCCATGGCCACGAAGCCCATGCCGAGCGGGTAGTCGAACACGCTCGAGGCCGCGATGGAGGCGATGAAGGCGACGAGCATGAAGGCCGCGAAGGTGAAGAAGCCGTTCGACTCGACGCCGTCCCGCTCGTCGAAGGCCGCCACGCGCTCCCGCGCGAGCTCCTTCGCGCCCTCGTCCCGGAGGCCCACGACGTCGTAGCGCTGCGCACCCATGGCCAGCGTGAGCGTGGTCGCGACGACGACGTAGCCCGCGGCGACCTGGAAAAAGGCCACGAAGCTGATGCCCGCGGCGGCCCCGACGATGATGTTCGGCACCGAGCTGATGAGCGTCAGGAGCCCTCCGATGTTCGTCAGGAGGCCCTCGATGAGCAGAAAACCGAGGAGCTTCTCCTTCGCGTCGAGCTTCTCGAGGCTGACCGCCGTCAGCGAGCCGACGATGATCATGGCCGTGACGTTGTTGAGTAGCGCCGAGAAGACGACGGTCATCAGACCGTAGGCGACGAGGAGGCGGAAGGGGTCGCCCCCGGACGCCTTCGTGAGCTTGATGGCGATGTACGTGAAGAGGCCCGAGCGGCTCGTGACGTCGACGAAGAGGCTCGAGCCGAGGATGATCGCGATGACGCCCCAGTCGATGCCCTGGATGTAGACGGGGAGCTCGAGCTCCTCGCCGAAGACGTTCACCACGGGCCCGAAGGGGAGGACGTGCGTCACGTGACCGAGCGCCAGCGCGATCACCGCGTACATGCCGGTGATGACCGACTTCTTCGCGTGGAGGCGCTCCTCGAGGGCGAGGGTGACGATCATGCCGATGAGCACCGCCGCGAACATCAGCGTGACGGTGGTCGAGGGCTCCGCGTGCGCGGCGTGGGCCGCGAGCTCTTCGGTGGGCGACGCCATCAGATCATCAGGAGCGGCGTCGTGACGAGCTCGACGGCCAGCGAGTACGCGATGCCGTGGAGGGCGATGCGGTCTTCTTCGAGGCTCGGGAAGACGAGGACGTCGACGTCGTGCTGCTCGGCGATGAGCCGGTAATCGCTCACGCGGTGCCCGCGGAAGACGTGCCGCGCGAGCTCGAGG
>JBCDGX010000268.1:0-7602 GCA_038750805.1 Myxococcota bacterium | reverse complement strand
CGTCGAGCTCGACCTCGACGGTCCAGGTCTCGCCGCGCGGGAGCAGCAGCGAGGTGGGCGCGTCGCCGAGGTCGACGTCCCCCCGGCGGATGCGGGCGCCCGGCGGGTCCGTGATGACCCGTACGGAGGTGGTGGTCCCGTCCACCGCGCCCGCGGGGGCGACCGTCGTGGGCGCGGCGCTCGGAGCCGGCACCGCGGCCTCGCCCCCGCCCGACGCGACGACGCCGCCGACGATGACCGCGACCAGCGCGATGGCGAGGGCGGCCCAGACGACGGGCGGCGTGCGCCCGGTCTCGACGATGGATACCGTGCCGCCCCCGGCCGAGACGGTGCTGGCGCTGGTCGACTCGACGCGCGGGCGCGCGCGCTCGCCGCTGACCTCCGAGCCGTACGTGAGCACCCCGTCCGGCGGCGTGATGCCGCCGGGGATGCGGTGCGTGCCCGTCACGCCGGAGTGGCTCGCCGTGAGGCTCGGGACGTCCGCCGCCTCCGGGCACTCCGTGAGGGCCGTCGCGAGCTCGGCCATGGAGCCGAAGCGATCCTCGGGCTCCTTCGCCAGGCAGCGCATGACCACGGCCACGAGCGCGTCCGAGGCCGGCGACGCGGGATAGGCCTCGCGGATCGGCGTGGGCTCCACGTTGATGTGCGACGCCAGGAGCACGAACTTCGAGTCCGAGTCGAAGGGCGGCCGCCCCGTGAGCGCGTGGTACATGACCGCGCCGAGGCTGTAGATGTCGCTCTCGGGCCCGACCTTCGAGCTCGCGATCTGCTCCGGCGCGATGTAGCGGGGCGTGCCGAGGAGCGCCCCGCTCTGCGTGAGCCCGGCGTCGTCGACGTCGGTCTGCTTCACGAGCCCGAAGTCGAGGACCTTCGCGAAATCGCGGGTCCCCGAGCGGTTCGTGAGCATGACGTTCGAGGGCTTGAGGTCCCGATGGACCATGCCACGGGCGTGCGCCTCCGAGAGCGAGCCGCAGATCTGGAGCGCGACGAAGAGCACGCGCGCCGGCGGGAGCGGGGCCTCTTCGTCGATGACGCGCCGGAAGGTGGAGCCCTCGAGATGCTCCATCGCGATGAAGTAGATGCCGTCGTCGGTCCGCCCGTAGTCGTGGATGACCACGGTGTTCGGGTGGGTGAGCTTCGCGCACGCGGCGGCCTCCACGAGGAAGCGCTTCTGGAAGTCCTTCGGCGGCTCGCGCCCGTCGTGGCGCTCCATGTCGAGCACCTTGAGGGCGACCTCCCGGTCCAGGGGGATCTGCCGGGCCCGGTACACGCGGCCCATGCCGCCCCGCGCGATGGGCGCGAGGATCTCGTACTTGCCCTCGAGAACCTCGCCGACGAAGGGATCGCGCCGGTAGGCCGGAGGCACCGCGGCCGCCGGAATCTCCGGCTGGGCCTCGGCGATGGTGGCGACGCTCGCCTCCTCGAGGCCGGGGGCCGAGCTCTGGTCCGCCGGACGCACGGCCCGAGTCTACACCGAGCGCTCTTCGGGGGCCGCTCGCCACGCGCGGAAGACCACGGCCTCCCCATCCAGGGAGGCACCCGAGACGAGCCCTTGTGCGTCGCGGCCCCGTGTCCCAGAGCCGCCGGCGATGCCGCGCCGTCTCTTCCGCGTCTATAGCTGGAACGTCAATGGGATCCGCTCCGTCGCCCAGAAGGGCCTCTTCGACTGGCTCGGGAAGGCGCGAGCGGACGTCGTGGCGATGCAGGAGACCCGGGCTCACCCGGAGCAGCTCACGCCGGAGCTGCGGAAGCCGCCGCGCTGGCGGAGCCATTTCGTCGCCGCGGAGCGAAAGGGCTACAGCGGCGTGGGGCTCTACGCGCGGCGGGCGCCGGACGCGGTGGAGAGCTCCCTCGGCGACGCGGCCATGGACGCGGAAGGGCGGGTGCAGATCGCGCGCTTCGGCGCGCTGACGATCGCCAACGTCTATTTCCCCAACGGTTCGGGCAAGAACCGGGACAACGGACGCGTCCCCTTCAAGCTCGCCTTCTACCGGCGTCTCTTCGACCACCTCGAGGCCGAGCGGGCCCGGGGCGGGCGCGTGCTCGTGCTCGGGGACTTCAACACGGCCCACCGCGACATCGACCTCGCGCGCCCGAAGGGCAACGCAAAGACCAGCGGCTTCCTCCCGGAGGAGCGCGAGGAGCTCGATCGCTGGCTCCGGAGCGGGTGGACCGACACCTACCGCGCACGCCACGGCGACCGGGAAGGCGCCTACACCTGGTGGAGCCAGCGCTTCGGCGTCCGCGAGCGCAACGTGGGCTGGCGCATCGACATGGTCCTCGCGTCGCCGGGCGTCATGCCCTTCCTCCTCGAGGCCCGGATCCACCCGAACGTGATGGGCTCGGACCACTGCCCGATCAGCGTCGACCTCGCGCCGAACGTGACGGAAAGCGAGGGCTGAGCGCGGCCTTACGGCTGCGTGCGGCATCCGCGTTCCCCTTTGGCGTCCCGGGGGCGGGCGCCTACTCTCGCAGGGTGCTTCGTCGGCTTTTCATGGCGGGCGCCTATTCTCGCGGGGTGCTCCGTCGGCTTTTCATGGCGTGCGCGCTTCTCTTCGCCTTCGCCCCGCCCCTCGCGACCGCCCAGGAGGGCCCTCCCCTCGACCCGCGCGCCGACGAGGAGGCCCGCATGCGCTTCGAGCTGGGGCGCCGGTACTACGACGAGGGGCGCTTCGCCGAGGCCGCCACGGAGTTCGAGCGGGCCTACGAGGCCTCCCCGAGGCCGCAGCTCCTCTACAACGTCTACGTCGCGCACCGGGACGCGGGAAATCTCCGGGAAGCCCGCGCCGCGCTCCGCGCGCTGCTCGCGACGGACCATCCGACGGAGGCCGACCGCCCCTCGCTGGAGGCACGCCTTCGGGCCCTCGATGCCCAGATCGAGGCCCTCGATGAGGCGGAGCGGACGCGGACCCCGGTCGCGCTCGCGCCCGAGCCCGAGCCCGACCCGGAGCCCCTGGCCACGCCGGAGCCCGCGCCTGAGGCGCCCGATCGCGCCGCGGCCTGGGCGCTCCTCGGCACCGGTGGCGCCCTCCTCGCGGGCAGCCTCGTCACCGGCATCCTGACGGCGGGAAAGCGCGACGACCTCGACGCGCTCTGCCCCGAGCGCAACGCCTGCACGGGGGACTGGGAGAGCACCCGGGACCAGGGCCGGACGCTCGCCATCACCACCGACGCGCTCTGGATCACCGGCGGCGCGCTGGCGCTCACGGGGCTCGTGCTCGCCCTCGTGCGGGGCCGGAGCCCGGAGGAGCCGGCGACGGAGGCCGGCCTGGCGTGCCACTTCGGAGGCTGCACGGCGCTCGTGACGGGGAGCTTCTGATGCGCGCGCTTTCGCTGGGCCTGACGCTGCTCGCCGGCTGCACCATCGCGAGCGACTTCGGCGGATACTCCGGAGCGGATGGCGGCGGCTCCGACGCGAGCGTGGACCTCGCGGTCGACGCCGGCGCCGACATGCGCATGCCGGGGGCCTGCGAGCCCGCCTGCGACGCCGGCAGGACCTGCTGCGACGGCTCCTGCGTGGACCTGAGCACCGATGGCGCCAACTGCGGCGGTTGTGGCGCGGTCTGCCCCGACGTCGCGAACGCGGAGAGCGCCTGCGTCGAGGGCGAGTGCACCTTCCGCTGCGACGAGGGGCTCACGGATTGCGAGGGCGAATGCCTCGACACCGCCGCCAACCCGGACCACTGCGGCGCCTGCGGCAACACCTGCCCGGACGCCCCCTTCGCGGATCGCACCTGCGTCGGCGGCACGTGCGACATCGCGTGCTTCGACGGCTTCGCCGACTGCGATCCGGGCGCCGAGGGCTGCGAGTCGTTCCTCGGCTCGCCGACGAGCTGCGGGGGCTGCGACGAGGCCTGCGGGGCCGGCGAGGTCTGCGCGGACCTCGAGACGGGGCGGCAATGCACCGCGACCTGCCCGCCCGGGACCACGGGCTGCGATGGCGCCTGCGTCGACACGCAGACGAGCCTCGCGCACTGTGGGGGCTGCGGCCGTGCGTGCCCGACGCGCCCGAACACCACCGTCGAGTGCGCCGCTGGGACCTGCACGTACGCCTGCACCGGGGCCTTCCGGAACTGCGACGACGAATTCGCGAACGGCTGCGAGGTCGAGCCGGCCTTCTACGCCCGGGACCGGGACGGCGACCTCTTCACGGTCGGCCTCGCGGCGCGCTTCTGCCCCGACGACGTCCCGGACGGCTTCTCCGAACGCACCGAGAAGCCGGACTGCAATGACGAGAACCCCGCCATCAACCCCGACGCCACGGAGGAGTGCGACGGCATCGACAACGACTGCACGGGCGGCGCCGACGACCCCTTCCGATTCATGGGCGCCCCCGTGGGCGGCACCTGTCGCTGCGGGGTGGGCGCCGCGCCCGGCGAGGTCGTATGCGCCGACGACGGCAGCGAGGCGATCTGCGACTACCCGGCCGAGGTCTGCACGAACGGCGCCGACGACGATTGCGACGGAGCGCGCGACGACGCCGATTCGGACTGCGATCGCTGCCTGAGCGATTGGGCCTCCTGGAGCTGCACGGTGAGCTCGCTCGGCACCGGGGGGCGCACCTGCATCGCGCGCTGCGGCGCTTACGTGCTCCAGATGAGCGTCTCGTCCCTCGGCGCCCCCTCGGGGAGCTGCACGACGCCGAGCGGGACACGGCTGGCGTGTCGCCCGCGCATGATGGCGACGTGCGCCGACTGCGAGGCCGCCTTCGACGCCGGGTGCTGCGAGCCCTGAGGCCGCGGCCGCGCGTTGAGGGGGGCGCGCGCCGCTGCTAGCGTCCTGGGGCCGCGGCACGGCACGGAGTCAGCCCTCTGCAGCAATCGATTCACGGGAACACGTCGGGCCTCGCGCCCTCGGAGCTCAAGGCGCTCCAGCGCATCTACCGGCGCCGCGTTCCCTTCGACCGACTGACCACCCCCGAGCTCACCCGGAGCCTCGTCGAGGTCTCGCGTGCGACCGGCCGCCAGGTCGGCGTGCTCGTGGACCGGCAGGGCGCCGTGCATCACGTGATCGTCGGGGACGCGTCGAAGCTCATGCTCCCGGACGTCGGCCGCTTCCGCGGCGGCGAAGGGCGCCTCCGCGGGCTTCGCCTCATCCACACGCACCTCGGGAACGAGCCGCTGAGCCGGGACGACATCGTCGACCTGACGAAGCTCCGCCTCGATCTCGTCGCCGCGATCTGCCTCGCCCCCGGCGAGGTCGGGCCGACCTGGGTCTATTACGGGCACTGCCAGCCGGTGGCGCCGGGCTCGAAGGACAAGCCCTACAAGACCCACGGGCCGCTGAGCTACGCCCGCGCCAGTCTGAACGTCGCCGAGCTCGTCGCCGCGCTCGAGGAGGAGTTCGCCCGGCAGGCGAAGGCGCGCCCCGTCGTCGCGAAGGACGGCCGGGCCATCCTCGTGCACGTGACGGACAAGCGGCGCGCGCTCGGCGCCGAGGACTCGCTCCGCGAGCTCGACGAGCTGGCGCGCACGGCGGGCGTCGAGGTGGCCGACCGCATCCTCCAGGTGCGGGACCGCGTCGACGCCAAGTACGTGCTCGGCCGCGGCAAGCTCGAGGACGTGGTCATCCGCGCCATGCAGCTCGACGTCGAGGTGCTGATCTTCGACCGCGAGCTCACCCCGGCGCAGGCCGCGAACATCGCGCGCATCACGGACCTGAAGGTCCTCGACCGCACCCAGCTCATCCTGGACATCTTCGCTCAGCGCGCCCAGTCGAAGGACGGCAAGCTGCAGGTGGAGCTGGCGCAGATGAAGTACCTGCTGCCGCGCCTCGGAACGAAGGACGACGCGCTCAGCCGGCTGACCGGCGGCATCGGCGGGCGCGGGCCCGGTGAGACCGTGCTCGAGATCGGGCGCCGGCGGGCGCGCGAGCGCATCACGCGGCTCGGGCGCCAGCTCAAGGGCCTGGAGAAGCAGCGGAAGCAGCGGCGGCGGCGGCGCTCGCGGAGCGGCGTGCCCGTGCTCGCCATCGTCGGCTACACGAACGCGGGCAAGAGCACGCTTCTCAACACGCTCACCGGGGCGGACGTGCTCGCCGAGGACAAGCTCTTCGCAACCCTCGACACGCGGACGCGACGGGCGCAGCTCCCGAGCGGCCTCGGCGTGGTGCTCAGCGACACCGTCGGCTTCATTCGGGACCTGCCGAAGGACCTCTTCGCGGCCTTCCGCGCCACCTTCGAGGAGGCGGCGGACGCAGATCTGCTGCTGCACGTCATCGACGCCTCGGACCCGGCGCACGACGAGCACCTCGCGACGACGGAGGGGCTGCTGAAGCAGCTCGGCCTCGAGGAGATCCCGCGCCTCGTGGTGTTCAACAAGGCGGACGCCCTCGACCCGCGGCGGGCGGCGGTGCTCGCCTCGGAGCACGACGGCATCGCCCTGAGCGCCCTCGACCGGCGCACGCTGGCGCCCCTCCTCCACCGCATCGACCGCATGCTGGCGGCGCCCGCGAGCTTCCAGCCGCTGGCGGCGGCGCGCTGAGGGCGGGCGCGGGCGGGCGGCGCGGGGGCTGCTAGGCTGCCGCGCCGTGAACGTGCGTTCTTCCCCTTGGATCCGCCGCGCCGCGCTCGCCGGCGCGGCGCTCACGCTCCTCGCCTGCACCCCGCAGGGCGACCCCGCCATCGGCTCGGAGGGCTTCCGGGACGACTTCGAGCGCGAGTCCCTCGGAGAGCTTTGGCACAACACCGGCGGCCCCTACCGCATCGTCGACGGCCAGCTGATGGTCCGCGGCGCCCGGAACAAGCCCCTCTGGCTCCGGCGAGCGCTGCCCCGGGACGTCCGCATCGAGATGGACGTGCGCTCGGAGAGCCCCGAGGGCGACATCAAGGTGGAGGTCTTCGGGGACGGAACCAGCAAGGCGACCACGGAGAGCTATACGGCGACGAGCTACGTCGTGATCTTCGGGGGTTGGAACAACTCCCGGAACATCATCGCCCGCCTCGACGAGCACGGCCGGGACCGGGAGATCGGGCCCCGGCGGCCCGTGGAGCAGGGGCGCACCTACCGCCTGGTGATCGAGCGGCGCGGCGGGGTCATCGAGGCGACCGTGGACGGGGAGCTCCTGGCCCGCATGGAGGACGATGAACCCCTCGAGGGGCGGGGCCACGACCACTTCGCCTTCAACAATTGGCAAGCCGAGCTGTACTTCGACAATCTCGTGATCACGCCGTTGTAAGGAGGCGCGCGTCGCGGAATTCCGCTGACGGCGTATCCTGACGACCGCGGAGACCATCGGGACATGAAGAACAGTGAGTACGATGCCTGGCTGGGGGAGGTGAGCGCTCGCCTCGATCGGCTGAAGGCGAAGTACGAGCAGTACTTCCAGGGCGTCGAACGCACCCCTCCGGCGGACGAACGAGACAAGCTCACGCGCGTGATGCGCGACCTCCAGCGCGCGCAGCCGAACAACACGGCCCTCAAGTTCAAGTACCAGAGCCTGAAGCAGCGCTGGGTGACCCTCGGCATGTACTGGGACCGGGTGGTCCGGCAGATCGAGGAGGGCACCTACTATCGCGACGTCCAGCGCGCGCGCCGGCGCCGCAAGAAGCTCGACGAGCGCGAGCGCATCGCCCAGGCCAAGCAAGCCTTCTCCCTCGATCTG
>JBCDGX010000267.1:0-7629 GCA_038750805.1 Myxococcota bacterium | reverse complement strand
CGAGCCCGGCCCGGCCGAGGAGCGCGAAGGGGTCCGGAAGCGTGCCCTCGGCCAGGGCGCCCTCGCGCATGCCGACGGCCACGGCGCCGTCCTCGCGGCCGAGGAGCTCGGCGAAGCGCGGGCGTACGGGACGCCGCCAGGCATCGTCCAGGCGGGCCTCGAGCTGGCCGAGGAGCGCATCGTCGCTCGGGCGCGCAGGCACCGGGAGCGCGAGGGTGAAGCGCTCCTCGGCGGCGGCCAGATTCCCGAGGCGCCGGACGACGGCGTTGAGCATGCGGGCTTCGTTCCGCTGTCCGTCGAGCACGGCCCAGCCCGCCTCCGCCAGCGCGGCGGTCAGCGGCGTGCGGCTCCGGCCGAGGACCACCCGCTTGGCGACGTCCGCGAGGCGCGCGATGCGCCGCCCCTCGAGCGGCTCGAGGAGCGCCATGGGCACGTCCTCGACGTCGATGCGGAGGCGCGTGGCCTCGTCGAGCACGCGTCGCGTGAGCGTCGCGAAGGCCGCCGCGTCGTCGCCCGCCGCCGCCTGCTCGAGCTGGGCGAGGAGCGCCGCCCGGAGGCGCGGGATGCCCCGCTGCACCACCCCGAGGGCCTTCGCGTGGGCCCGGTCCCGGCGCACGTCGTCGCGGCTGAGCGTGTGCTCGAGGCGCGGGTCCTGGACCTTGTAGGCGAGGCCGCCGAGCAGACCCGCGCCCTCGCGCGTCTCGTGGAGCATCAGGCCCGCGTTGAAGAAGCCCGCGTAGCGCCCCTCGGGCTCCCGCGGCAGGCCGAGGAGCGCGTCGGTCTTGCCCGCCTTGAGCTTCACCACGGCGAGCTGGTCGTCGAGGCCGAGGGGCGTGTCGATGCGGACCGTGTGCTCCGGGCGCCCCGGACCCGCGACCCGGAAGTGCAAGGGGATGCGCGCGTGCCGGCACCAGCGGCGGAGCGAGGCCTCGGCTTTCGCGGCCACGTCGTCGGGCTCCCGGCCGGGACCGACCTCGACGCTCACCGTCGTCCCCGGGCGACTGCCCCCGGCGCCCTCGAAGATCTCGTAGGCGTGGTCCGGAAAGAGATGGAGCGTCCAGAGCGGGCCGTGGCCGCGCGTCGTTCGCACGGTCACGCGCTCCGGACCGAGCGCGAAGACGCTGATGAAGCCGACGCCGAACTTGCCGATGGCGTCCTCGCGGTTCTCCTTGCCGGATTTGAAGAGCACCAGGAGCTCGCCCTCGAGGATCTCTGGCGTCATCCCGCTCCCGTCGTCGCGGACCGACGCCTGGAAGCTGCCGTCCTTCTCGAAGATCAGCTGGATGCGGAGCTCGCTCGCCCCGGCGTCGATGCCGTTCTGCACGAGCTCGCGGAAGAAGGCGTAGGGATCGGCGAACTGCCGGACGAGGTCGTCGACGATGCCGTCATCGGTCGTCCGCGGCGCGGCGTCCTGGCGTGCGTCCCGGTAGGGCGAGGCCATGGCGCGATGCTACACGCGCCGACGCTCGCGACCGGGACTATGCTCGGAGCGCGCATGGAGCAGCTCTCGGGACTCGACGCCAGCTTCCTCTACATGGAGACGCCGCACATGCACCTTCACGTGGCCATGTGCGCCGTGCTCGACGCGAGCGCGATCCCCGAGGACGCGCGCTTCGAGGCCATCCGGGGCTACGTGGCCGAGCGCATCCATCTGCTCGCGCCCTTCCGCCGGCGCCTGGTCGAGGTGCCCTTCCACCTCGACCACCCCTATTGGCTCGACGAGCCGGACGTGGACCTGCTCCACCACGTCCGGCGCGCTCGCGTCGCGGCGCCGGGCGGCATGCGGGAGCTCGGCGCGCTCGTGGGCCGCATCGCCTCGTCTCCCCTGGCCCGGAACCGGCCGCTCTGGGAGCTCTGGGTGCTCGAAGGCCTCCCCGAGGGCCGTGTGGGCCTGCTGGCCAAGCTCCATCACAGTGCCGTCGACGGCGCGACGGGCGCCGGTCTGCTCGTGAACCTCTTCTCCATGTCCCCGGAGCCCAAGGCCCCGAAGCCGGCGGCGCCGCGTGACCCCGAGCCGATCCCCGCCGACGTGGAGCTCCTGAAGACCGCCGTCGCGAGCCGCCTCCGCCAGCCGCGGCGCTACATGGATCTCGCGAAGACGACGGCGACGCGCATTCGCGACGTCGCCCTGCTCCGGCGCGCGCCCAAGCCGACCACGGCGGGCTTCACGCTCTCGGCACCGCGCACGCGCTTCAACGGCTCCATCGGCACCGGTCGCCTCGCGGCCTTCGCGCGCGTCGGCCTCGGCGAGCTCAAGGCGATCAAGCGCGAGGTCCCCGGGGCCAAGCTGAACGACGTCATCCTCACGCTCGCGGCGGGCGCGATCCGGCGCTACCTGCTGGCGCACGACGACCTCCCGGACGAGCCCCTCGTCGTCACCGTGCCGATCTCCACGGGGCTCGGCGGTCGGGGCAACAACCACGTCAGCTTCATGATGGTGCCCCTCGCGACGCAGATGGAGGACCCGCGGCTTCGACTTCAGGCCGTCGCCCGCGCCACGCGCAGCGCGAAGCGCGAGCACGAGGCCATCGGCGGCGAGATGCTCCAGAGCTGGGCCGAGCTGGCCGCGCCGAACACGGTCAGCGCGGCCAGCGCGCTCTACGGGCGCATGCGCCTCGCGGACCGGCATCGGCCCGTGCACAACCTGACGATCTCGAACGTGCCGGGGCCTCCCTTTCCCATCTACCTCGCGGGCGCGCGCCTCGAGGCGGCGTATCCCATGGGGCCCGTGCTCGAAGGTTCCGGCCTCAACCTGACGGTGATGAGCTATTGCGGGTCCGTGGATTTCGGATTCATGGCGGCGAGAAACCTGATGCCGGACGTGGCCGAGCTCGCCGAGGAGGTCGTCCCGGCCCTCGAGGAGCTCCAGGCGGCCTTCGGAAGGCCGACGGAGGCGCGCGCGTGAGCGGCCGGAGGCCCTGGGCCGAAGGGGACGTGCGCGGCGCCACCTGCGTGGTCACCGGGGCGAGCAGCGGCATCGGCCGCGCCATCGCGCGAGGCCTGGCCCATCGCGGCGCGACGGTGGGGGTGGTCGGGCGAAACCCCGAGCGCACGGAAGCGGCGGTGGAGGACGTGCTTCGGGCGGCCCGGGAAGGCGGCCGGGGCGGGAGCGCGCGGGCGTTCCGCGCGGACTTCTCGTCCCTCGCGTCGGTCGTGGCGCTGGCGGACGCCATCGAGGCTGCCTTCCCGCCCCTCGACGTGCTCGTGAACAACGCAGGCCTCTGGCACAACGAGCGCAAGCTCAGCGCCGACGGCTTCGAGGACACCTTTCAGGTGAACGTGCTCGCGCCGGCGATGCTCACGCTGCGCCTCGTACCGGCGATGATGGAGCGCCGCCGCGGCCGGGTCGTGCACGTCTCCTCCATGCAGCACAAGGCGCCGAAGGCCTTCCCCTTCGACGACCTGCAGCAGACCCGGCGCCGCTTCCGTGGCATCCGCGTCTACGGCGAGTCGAAGCTCGGGAACGTGCTCTTCTCGAACGAGCTCGCCCGGCGCCTCGAGGGCACGGGCGTGACCTCGAACGCCGTGCATCCGGGGACCGTGGTGACGAACGTCGTAAGGGACAACGCCTTCCTCTCGCAGGCGATCAAGGTCGCGGCCCCCTTCCTGTTGACGCCCGACGACGGCGCCGTGAGCGCGCTCCGCGTCGCCACGGACCCGAGCCTCGCGCACGTCAGCGGCCGCTACTTCGACCACGACGGCAGCGAGGGGGTGCCGAGCGCGCCCTCCAAGGACGCCCGGGCTGCGGAGCGGCTCTGGGGCCTCGTCTTCCGCATGGGCGACCTCGATCCGGCGTCGCTCCCGGCCGCGCTCCAGCCTCGCTGAACGGCGCGGGTTGCGGGGAAGGCCCTCCGTCCCCTAAGTGCCGAGCGTGGACGACACGGACGAAGGGGCGGTGGACGCGATACGGTTCAAGCAGGCGCTTCGGCGCTGGTGCAGTGGCGTCACGGTGGTGACCTCGCGCGGCGAGGCCGGAATCCACGGCATGACCGTCTCGGCGTTCTCGAGCGTGAGCGCCTCCCCCCCGCTCATCCTCGTGTGCTGCAACCGGGACTCGAACACGCATACGTTCATCGAGGAGAGCGGCGTGTTCGGTGTGAACATCCTGGCGGCGGGTCAGGAAGCCCTCTCGAACGGCTTCGCGGACCCGCGCCGCGTCGATCGCTTCGAGGGCGTGGCCTGGTCCCCCGGCCCGAAGACCGGTTCCCCGATCCTCGATGGCGTCGCGGCCTGGTTCGACTGCCGCACGCGGAGCGCCCATCGCGAGGGCTCGCACACGATTTACGTGGGCGACGTGCTCGAGCTTCATACCCGCGACGCGGCGCCGCTTCTGTATCACGACGGCGGCTACGCCTCCCTCGGCTGAGGCCTCGGACATCCCGCGACGCGGCGCCCCGGTTCGGGGGTGCCGCGTTCCTGCGTTTGGGGCCCCTCCGCGAACGGTGATGCTTCGGGCCCGACGAGGACTGCGCATTAGTCGAAAGATTTAGTCGATGTCTCGTCAAGATCGGGGTCTCCGACGGTGTCCCAAATTGGCTAGGGATGACAGGGCCTTGTAAGTGACGTAAAGGTACTGTCGAAGGGTCGGGCAGAAGATGTCCGATTTCGAAGGATAAACCTTCGAATTCTCTTCGAGGCCTGAAGCTCATGTTCGACGTCGCACCTCTCGACCGCGAAGAAGAGCTGGCGCTGGTCCGTTTGGCCCGCGCTGGCGACTCCCGCGCCATGGAACGGCTCGTTGCGTCGAGCCTTCGCCACGTACACGCGATCGCGAAGCGCTACCGCCGCTATCGCGTGCCCCTCGACGACCTCATCAGCGAGGGGCACGTCGGGCTCATGCTGGCCATCGAGCGCTTCGATACGGAGCGCGGGATCCGCCTCGGCACCTACGCCAGCCACTGGATCCGCGCATGCATCCTCGACTTCGTCGTGCGCAGCCAGACCATGATCGGCGCGGGCTGCGGGGCCTTCCGCACGAAGGTCTTCTTCGCCCTCCGGCGCGAGCGCGCGAAGCTCCTCGAGGCCGGCAAGGACGAGCAGGAGGTGCTCGAGGCGCTGAGCGAGCGCTTCCAGCTGCCTCACGAGCGCATGAAGGAGCTGCTCATGCAGCTCGACCAAGCGACGCTCTCGCTCTCGACGCCGACGGGCGAGGACATGACCCTCGAGGACCGCATGGCGACCGGAGATGCGTCGCCGGACGAGGTCGTGGCGCTCGAGGATCTCCGCGCGCGCCTTCGCATCATCGTCGGCGACGCCCTGGGCGACCTGAACGATCGCGAGCGCAGCATTCTGCAGCAGCGCCTGATGAGCGACGACCGGCCCTCCCTCGCGGAGCTCGGCGACGTGTACGGCATCAGCCGCGAGCGCGTCCGGCAGATCGAGCATGGCGCGCGCGAGAAGCTGCGCCGGCGCCTCGTCGGTCGGCCCGAAGTCGCCGCGGCCTGAAGCGCCCCCCCGGGTGTGGCGTGGGCCGCCGCCCGTGGTAGTCACGGCACATGGCCCTCAGCCCCGACACGCCCGCCCCGCCCATCGCCGAGCTCGTTCCCGGTGAGGGCGAGCTCCGCGCCACCATCAAGACCAGCCTCGGTTCGATGACCGCGCGCCTCTTCGAGGAGCAGGTCCCGCGGACCGTCGCCAACTTCGTCGCGCTCGCGACGGGGCAGGTCGAGTGGACGGACCCGAAGGGCCAGAAGACGAGCACGCCGCTCTACACGGGCACGATCATCCACCGGGTGATCCCGCAGTTCATGATCCAGCTCGGCTGCCCGCGCGGGAACGGTACGGGCGGTCCCGGCTGGCGCTTCGCCGACGAGATCGATCCGAGCCTCCGCCACGACAAGCCCGGCGTGCTCTCCATGGCCAACGCCGGCCCGAGCACCAACGGCAGCCAGTTCTTCGTGACCGAGGTCCCGACGCCGCACCTCGACGGCCGCCACGCGGTCTTCGGCGAGCTCATCGAGGGGCACGATGTCCAGAAGAAGATCGCTGGTGTGGCGCGCGACGGTCGGGATCGTCCCCGGGAGGACATCGTCCTCCAGGAGATCACCGTCTTCCGCGCCTGATGGCCGCGCCGCCGATCGCCAAGCGCGTCCCCCATGAGCTTCAGGCGCATGGGGTGACGCGTGTCGACCCCTATCACTGGCTCCGGGACCCGGCCTATCCAGAGGTCACGGACCCGGAGATCCGCGCGTACCTCGAGGCCGAGAACGCCTACCTCGAGGCGAGCCTCGACGCGGGCGTCCGCGCGACGCTCGAGGCAGAGCTCAAGGCGCGCATCGCCGAGAACGACGACGGCGTCCCCTACCGGAAGCGCGGCTTCTGGTACTGGCACCGCTGGCTCGAGGGGAAGCAATACCCGGTGCATCTGCGCGCCCCGGACGCCGGCGGCGCCCCGGGGGACGAGGAGGTGCTCCTCGACGAGAACGCGCGCGCGGCGGGCCACGAGTACCTCTCGGTCGCCGCGCTCGCGGTGGCGCCGGACGATGGGCGCCTGGCCTTCAGCGAGGACGTCGACGGATCCGAGCGCTACGTGATCCGCGTCCGCGAGCTCGCGGGCGGCGCGCTCCTGAGCGACGCCATCCCCAACACGGCGGGGGGCGTCGTCTGGGGCGCCTCCGGGGAGCATCTCTTCTACGCGCGGCTCGACGCGCAGCTCCGGCCCCAGGCCATCCTCCGGCACCGGCTCGGGACGGACGCGGCGGACGACGCCGTGATCTACGAGGAAAAAGACGCCCGCATGTGGCTCGGCCTCGGGAAGACGAGCGACGAGCGCTACCTCGTCGTCTCGAGCCGGGACAAGGAGTCGGCGGAGGTCCACCTCCTCGACCTCCGCGACCCCGAGGGGTCGCTCCGCCGGGTCCTCGCGCGCCGGGAGGGGCACCTCTACGACGTCGACCACCACCCGAGCCTCGGCGCGCCCGGGGCGCGCCTGCTGATCCGAACGAACGATCGGCACCGGAACTACCGGCTGGTGCACGCGGACCCGGAGGCGCTGGGCTCGGACGCCGAGTGGGTCGAGCACGTCGCGCCGAGCGACGAGGTCTACCTGCTCGGGAGCGTCCTCCTCGAGGGCCACCTCGTGCACTACGAGCGCGAGGCGGGGCTGCCGCATCTCCGCGTCGAGCCCCTCGATGGACGGGCGAGCTGGCGCGTGGACGTCCCCGAGCCGGTCTACGTGATCCGTCCCGGGGCGAACGCGGAGATGGCCAGCACCACGCTCCGCATCGGGTACCAATCGCTCACCACGCCGGCGACGGTGATCGACGTGGACCTCGAGAGCCGCGCGCAGGTCGTGCTCAAGGTGCAGCGCATCCCCTCGGGCTACGACGCGAGCGAATACGAGTCGCGGCGCCTCTTCGCGATGGCGAAGGACGGGACCCGCGTGCCCATCAGCGTCGTGAAGCGGAAGGACACGGAGGCGGGGCCGGAGACGCCGCTCCAGCTCTACGCCTACGGCGCCTATGGGCACAGCCTGGACGCGAGCTTCTCCGCGGCGCGGAAGTCGCTCCTCGACCGGGGCTTCATCTGCGCCATCGCCCACGTCCGCGGGGGCGGGGAGCTCGGCCGGGCCTGGTACGACGCGGGCAAGCTCGAGAAGAAGGAGAACACCTTCACGGACACGCTCGCGTG
>JBCDGX010000266.1:0-7641 GCA_038750805.1 Myxococcota bacterium | reverse complement strand
GGCGCGCCGGGTGGAGAACCGGATCGCGGGGATGGATTGCAACCCTTGAACTGAGCGCGGGGCCGCACCTCGTTTTGCAGACCCAAAAGCCCGCAAGCGAGGCTCGCCGCAATGCCGAGATAAGGCTGGCGAAGCGAGGAGCTGCCGCCGGACGGGAGCCTCGATGGCTACGCCTGCGACGCCCTGAGCGAGGCTCCGGGCCCCGAGCGCGTCTACCGCTTCCGCCTCGAACAGCCGACGCGGCTCGTCACGCACCTCTACACGTCGCGCGGTGTCGAGGCCACGATGGCCGTACTCGGAGAGGACCTCGAGCCGGCGGGCTGTATCGCCGCGGGCGACGAGATCGAGCGCACCTTCCCGGCCGGCGTGCACCACCTCGTGGTCGAGGCGCGACCCGATCCCCGTGAGCGCACGGGCGGGGGCGCGACCCTCGTGATCGACCTCGCCCCACCGCCGGCACCGCGACGTCACTGAAGCGGGCTTGACCGATCGTCCGGTCGAAGGTCACAACCAGGGCATGGCTCCCCGCAAGCACACGCGCGCCGAGGTCGTGGACCGCGTCGCACTCGTTTTTCGCGACCACGGCTACGAGGGAGCGACGCTCTCGCGCATCAGCGAGGCGACGGACCTCGGCCGCGCCAGCCTCTATCACCACTTCCCGGGCGGGAAGGAGGACATGGGGCGCGCCGTGCTCGAGCGCGTCGCCGTCCAGCTCGCGGAGCCCTTCGACGCGCTCTCCGGGGACGGGACGCCGGAGGAGCGGCTCGCCGGTTTCCTCCGCGGCGTCGACGCCTTCTACGAGAAGGGCAAGCGGAACTGCCTCCTCGGGGCGATGGTGCTGAGCGGCGGCCACCCGCGCTTCGCCGAGGAGCTCTCGGCCCGCTTCAAGGAGTGGGTGGATGGCCTCGCGGCCGTGAGCCGCGCGAGCGGTCACGAGGGGCGCGAAGCCCGGCGCCGCGCCGAGGACGCCGTCGCGCGCATCCAGGGCGGGCTCGTGGTGGCCCGCGGGCTCGGCAAGGGGAGCATCTTCAAGCGCACCCTCGCCGAGCTTCCCGAGTACCTTCTCGCCTGACCCTCGCCAATCAGGGATGGTGCCTGAGGCCCTCGGGCCCCATGCTGCCGCGCTCCGTGGCTCGCGTTCTCGTTCTCTTCGCCCATCCCGCCTTCGAGCGATCGCGCGTCAATCGCGCGCTCGCCCTGGAGATCGCGGATCGGCCCTGGCTGACCTTCCGGGACCTGTATCAGGTCTACCCGGACTTCGACATCGATCCCGGTGCCGAGCAGGCGCTTCTCGAGGCGCACGACGTCGTCGTCTTCCAGCACCCCTTCTACTGGTACAGCGTGCCGCCGCTGCTCAAGCAGTGGCAGGACCTCGTGCTCCAGCACGGCTGGGCCTACGGGCACGAGGGGCATGCGCTCGAGGGCAAGGCCGCGATGCACGCGCTCACGGCCGGCGGCGGCCGCGAGGCTTACGCGGCCGAGGGGAAGAACCACTTCACCATCGACGAGCTGCTGCGGCCCTGCGAGCAGACGGCACGGCTCTGCCGCATGCGCTGGCTTCCCCCCTTCGTCGTGTACGGCACGCACCGCCTGGGGGCCGAGGGCGTGAAGGCCGAGGCGCGGCGCTACCGGACCCGCCTCGAGGCGCTCCGCGACGACCGCACGCTCGAGGTCGTCCGCGCGCCGGCCGAGCAGGAGCGGGGGGCCTGAGGTGGAGGGCTCGCTCTTCGTTCGCGCGTTCATCTACCTGACGGCCGCCGTCGTCGCGGTCCCCATCGCGAAGCGCCTCGGCCTCGGATCGGTGCTCGGCTACCTCATCGCCGGCGTGCTCATCGGCCCCTTCGCCCTCGATCTGGTCGGCAGCGAGGGGCAGGACGTGATGCACTTCGCCGAGTTCGGCGTCGTGCTGATGCTCTTCCTCGTCGGCCTCGAGCTCGAGCCGGCGCTGCTCTGGCGTATGCGCGTGCCCGTGCTCGGCCTCGGCGGGCTTCAGGTCACGCTGACGGCCGGGGCGATCACGGGCATCGGCATGGCCCTCGGGCTCCCCTGGCAGCAGGCGCTGGCGATCGGCCTCACCCTCGCGCTCTCGTCGACGGCCATCGTGCTCCAGACCCTCGCGGAGAAGGGCTGGCTCCAGACCGGCGGCGGCCAGAGCGCCTTCGCGGTGCTCCTCTTCCAGGACATCGCCGTCATCCCGATGCTCGCCGTGATGCCCCTCCTCGCGACGCGCGGCGTCGGCGTCGGCCATGGGGAGGACGCCCACGCGCACGAGACCTGGGTGAGCGGGCTCCCGGCCTGGGCGCAGACCCTCGCCGTGCTCGCGGCCGTCGCGTCCATCGTCGTCTGCGGCCGCTACCTGCTGCGTCCGGCGTTCCGCTTCATCGCCCGGGCGAACCTCCGGGAGGTCTTCGTCGCGGCGGCGCTGCTCCTCGTCGTGGGCATCGCGCTGCTCATGCAGCAGGTGGGTCTGAGCCCGGCGCTCGGGACCTTCGTCGCCGGCGTCGTGCTCGCGACGAGCGAGTACCGGCACCAGCTCGAGGCGGACATCGAGCCCTTCAAGGGGCTGCTCCTCGGCCTCTTCTTCCTCGCCGTCGGCGCGTCCATCGACTTCGAGCTCATCGCCTCGGCGCCGGGGACCGTCGGTGGCCTGGTGCTCGGGCTCATCCTGGTGAAGCTCCTGCTGCTGCTCGGGCTCGGGCGCGTGTTCCGCATGGGCACGGACCAGGGGATGCTCTTCGCCTTCGCCCTCGCGCAGGGCGGCGAGTTCGCCTTCGTGCTCTTCAGCTTTGCCGAGCAGAGCGGCGTGCTGCCGAGCGAACTCGGCAAGCTCCTCATCGTCGTGGTCGCCGTGACCATGGCGCTCACGCCGCTCCTGGTCCTGCTCTTCGAGAACGTGATCATGCCCCGCGTCGGCACGAAGGAGGCCGACGACCGCCCCTACGACGAGATGGAGGGGGGCAACCCCGTGATCATCGCGGGCTACGGGCGCTTCGGGCAGATCGTGGGGCGCCTGCTCGCCGCGGAGGGCGTCGAGGCGACGGTGCTCGAGGCCGACTCGGATCAGGTCGAGCTCCTGCGCCGCTTCGGGCGCCGGGTCTTCTACGGCGACGCGACGCGCATGGATCTCCTGCGCGCCGCGGGGGCGGCCGAAGCGAAGCTCCTCGTGCTCGCCCTCGACCGGCCGGAGAAGAACCGCGAGCTCCTCGGCATCGTGAAGGAGGAGTTCCCGGGGCTGAAGGTGCTCTCCCGCGCCCGCGGCCGCATCGACGCCTACCAGCTCGTCCAGGACGGCTGCGACCTCGTCTTCCGCGAGACCTTCGACAGCGCCGTCCGCCTCGGCACCGAGGCGCTCGTTCAGCTCGGCCGCCGGCGCTACCGGAGCCATCGCGCGGCGCAGCGCTTTCGCCGCCACGACGAGGAGCTGCTCCGCGAGCTCGCCAAGAGCTACGGGGACGACAACTTCATGTCCATCGTGCGCACGCGGAACGAGGAGGTGGCCAAGGTCCTCGAGCAGGGGCCGCCCGAGGCCGTCGGCGCCGGCGACGCCGGCTGGGACTCGAGCGCGCTGATCAAGGAGAAGACCGGCGCGGCCTGAGCGCCTCGCGGGCCTTCGTGGCGCCGCCCGGGGAGCGCGCGCACACTGCGGCGCCATGCCCACGCCTGGAGCGCTCGACCCGGCCTTCGTGGCCGATTGTCCCTACGGCCCGGAGGCGCTCCTCCTGGACGCCATCCTGGCCGTCGAGCCCGACGAGGGGCGCGTCGTCGCCCGCATGCCGACGCACGCCCACCTGCCGCTCACGGAGCACCAGCGCGTGCATCCCGAGCGGCACCCCCGGCACGTGAACGGCGGGCTGATGGTGCACATGACGGGCATGCTCGGCTTCGTGCACGCCTACTACGTGCTCGGCCTTCGCCACGCCGACGGCTGGATCGGCTACGGCGGCCGCATCTACGACGCGCGCTACACGGGCCTCGCCGTGCCGCCGGCGCCGCTCCTGCTCGAGCTCCGCGCGACGAAGGTCCGGCGCGGACCGAAGCGCATCTTCGGCCGCTACGCCTTTCGCTTCACGCAGCAGCAGCGGCCCATCTTCCAGAGCGAGCAGGCGGCGATGTGGCTCCGCATCGAAGAGGGCGACGACCCCGAGGAGCTCGGCGCATGAGCTACGCACGGAAGATCGAGATCGCGACGCGAGGGCGCGGGTTCACGGACCTCACCGGCGCGGTGCGGGAGGCTACGGCGGAGAGCGGCGTCCGGGAGGGCCTCGTCAGCGTGTTCGTGCACCACACCAGCGCCTCCCTCTTCATCAACGAGAACGCGGACCCCGACGTTCGCCGGGACCTCGAGGCCTTCATGGCGCGCCTGGTCCCCGACGGGGACCCGCTCTTCCGCCACA
The DNA here is from genome assembly GCA_038750805.1 of Myxococcota bacterium. GTDB lineage: Bacteria > Myxococcota_A > Polyangia > Polyangiales > Houyiibacteriaceae > CALCTH01. The sequence goes on along the minus strand of JBCDGX010000266.1, from coordinate 3,247 downwards.
CCGCAGAGGGACCCGACGACATGCCCGCGCACGTCCGCTCGGTGCTCACGGCGTCGTCCCTGACGATCCCCGTCGCGGAGGGGAGGCCGGCGCTCGGCACGTGGCAGGGGGTCTACCTCTGGGAGCACCGGAGCGCGCCGCACCGCCGCCGGGTGACCATCACCGTCGTCGGTTGACGCTCAGCGCGCCTCACCGCGCAGAAAGAGCCGGCAGACGGTCTCCGCGTGGGCCTCGATGACCGCGTCGTCCATGGGGCTCTGGCCCGTGAGGCGCGTGCACTCCTGGGCGTGCGTGAAGATCAGCGAGGTCGCGCCGACCAGCGCGTAGAAGAGGTTCGGCATCGGGCCCTCGACGAGCACGCCCTCGCGCTGCGCCCGTTCCACGAGCGGACCGAGGAGCGCGTACACCGGCTTCAGGTGGCGGTCGACGACCCAGTCCGTGCGCGGGCTGTCGCTCTTCCCCTCCTGCACCATCAGGCGCATCTGCTCCGGCCGCTGCGCCGCGTAGCGCACGAAGAAGAAGACCAGCAGGCGAAACTTCGAGCGGAGGTCGGCGTCCACCAGCGCCGCCGCGCGCGCCATCAGCGCTTCCCGGAAGCCGCCGAGGAGCGTGTCTACGGCCGCCTTCCACAGCTTCTCCTTGCTCCCGAAGTGGTAGGTGATGAGGCCCTGATTCGCGCCCGCGAGCTCGGCGATGCGCCGCGTCGACGCTCCCTCGAAGCCGTCGTGCGCGAAGGCCTGAATCGCCGCCTCCACGATGCGCTCGCGGGTCTCTTCGCCGCGCCCGGCGCGCTTGGCTGCCACCACGCACACCTAGCCCCCGGTTATTCGCTTGACAAGGAACCGTGGTTCAAGTTATTCGTTCGAATAAGTTCAGGAGGCCATGATGTCCGACCCCGACAAGCGCTACCGCGTCGCCCAGGTGCTCCTCACGCTGGGCGTCTTCGAGTTCTTCGGCCCAATCCTGCGGGACGTGAGCCCGACCCACCTGCTCAACCCGAGCTGGGTGGGCCACGCGCGCTTCCACCTGGCCTGGGCCCTCGTGTTCATGGGCCTCTCCGGCCTCGTGAACGTCTGGCTCGTCTGGTTCAGGCGGCCGCGCTCGCTCGGCAACCTCTACGTCGCCTGGCTCTGGCAGGCCTGCAACGTCTTCGGCTTCTGGGGCGCTGCGCTCCTCGAGGGCGCCTACGGCGGCTCCATCCTCGACCCCGAGTTCCACCTGACCATCCTCGGGCTGAACGAGAACGTCTTCGCCTTCGTCTGCCTGGCCACGCTCTCGCTCGTCACCCTCGGCTACCTCAAGGCGCAGCTCGAGCCTGCCATGGCGCGCCGGGAGCTGGCCCTCGGAGCGTCGGCGTGACGCTGCCGGCCGAAGCCCCCGTGCTCATCGTCGGCGCGGGCCCGAGCGGCATGGTCGCGGCGCTCTGCCTCGCGCGGCACGGCGTCGAGAGCGTGATCGTCGAGCGCGCGGAGGGGCCCTCGCGGCACCCCAAGGCCCACGAGGTCAACGGGCGGACGCTCGAGATCCTCGCCGGCCTCGGCTTCGACTTGGGCGAGCTCCAGGCCGAGGCCTCGTCCCCTGCCGAGGCGGCACGCGTGGTGTTCTGCAAGACCCTCGGCGAAGAGCTCGGCGCCATCGACCTCCTCGAGGACAAGCACGGCCCGGACAAATACGCGCGGCACCTCCGGACGGCGCAGCCCTACCTGAACCTCTCGCAGACCGAGCTCGAGAAGCGGCTCCTCGCCCGGGTCCGGGAGACCCCGTCCATCCAGGTCTTCTTCGGCTGCCGATGGGAGGGCGCGGAGGACGACGCCGAGGGCGTCACGAGCCGCCTCACGCGCCGCGGTGAGGACGCGACGCATCGGCTCCGGAGCCGCTTCCTCATCGGCGCCGACGGAGCCTCGAGCCGCGTGCGTGCGCAGCTCGGCATCGCGATGGAAGGCCCCGAGCGTCTGCAGGACTTCGTGAGCGCCTACGTCGAGATGAACCTCCGGGAGCACGTCGCGACGCCGGCGAAGCTCTACTGGCTCCTGCACCCCGAGGCGGCCGGGACGCTCATCGCGCACCGCATCGACCGGCGCTGGGTCTACCACGTGCCCATCTACCCGCCCTACGAGCGCGCCGAGGACGTCACGGCGGAGGTCATCGAAGCGCGGCTCCGAAAGGTCGTGGGCGACGAGGTCCCGCTCCGCGTCCGCGACCTCAGCCCCTGGCGCATGACCGCTCAGGTCGCGACGCGCTTCCGCGAGGGGCGCTGGCTGCTGGTCGGCGACGCGGCCCATCGCTTTCCGCCGACGGGCGGGCTCGGCATGAACACGGGCATCGCCGACGCGCATAACCTCGCGTGGAAGCTCGCCGCCGTGCTCGACGGGCGTGCCGGCGAGGCGCTCCTCGACACCTACGAGCGCGAGCGGCGACCCGTGGCGCAGCGCAACTGCGCGGAGAGCCGCCACAACTACGAGAAGATCTTCGAGGTCGTCGAAGCCCTCGGGCTCTCGCGTCGGGGCCTCGAGCTCATGGCGCGCATCAAGGCGAGCGCGCCCTTCCGCTGGTTGCCCGCGCGGCTGAAGCGCTGGGCGGCGCGCTTGCTCGCGCGCCCGGCGTGGCGGGCTCTTCGACGCTTCGAGCGGGTGCCCGCGCTCCGTGCGCGCGTGCGCGCGGCGATCGACGCCCAGGCCCCGCACTTCGACCGCATCGGCCTCGACCTCGGCTATGTCTACGACGACGGGGCGCTGGCTCGCGACGGGGAGCCGGCGCCGCCGAGCGAGGTGACCGAGTACCGCCCGAGCACCGACCCCGGGGCGCGCTTCCCGCATCTCTGGCTCGACGAGACCCACGCGCGCTCCACCCACGACGCGCTCGCCCCGGACCGCTTCACGCTCCTCCTCGACGAGGGCGGCGCGGCCTGGCGCGACGCCGCGGCCCACGTGCCTCACGCGGCGGAGCTCGACGTGGCGTCCATGAGCGAGCTCTGCGAGGGCGCTGCGCGGGAGGCCCTCCGCGCGCTCTGCGGCATCGGTGCGAGCGGCGCGCTGCTGGTGCGGCCCGACGGGCACGTCGCCTGGCGTCAGCGCGAGCTCCCGGCGCGGCCCGCGGCGGCCCTCCGCGCAGCCTTCGACGCCTGCCATCTCGAGGTGCGCTCGTGAGGCGCTGGCTCGGACGCGCGCTCGGGGTCCTCGCCCTCGGGCTCGGGGGCCTCGGCATCTTCCTCACCCGACCCCTCCCGACCCCTCCGGAGCCGGCGGAG
>JBCDGX010000265.1:0-7654 GCA_038750805.1 Myxococcota bacterium | reverse complement strand
TCCGCAGCTCGTCGTCGCCGAGGGAGGCCACGTGCCGGATGGGGTCGCCCGCGTCGACGGCCGCCTTGAGCAGGCGAACGCGATGCACTTGCGTATCGTCGTAGAGCCGCGTGCCGCGCGGCGTCCGCGTCGGGCGGATCGCCGCGTAGCGTCGTTCCCAGGCCCGCAACGTGTGCGCGTCCACGCCCGTGAGCCGGGCCACCGTTCCGATCCGATAGGAACCGCTGGATGGAGCGCTCTCCGCCCCGTTGCCCGATGGGTGCCCCGCTTCGACGGTCATTCGTGCCCTCGTCGCCCTTTGAATCCTTGGCGCCGAAAGCGAGCGAACACCTAGACATCCGGTGGACGCGTGGCCCGTTTCTCGACGCGACCTGGACAAGGTAGCGCGCAGGGGCCCGTCGCCGACATCCCCGAATGGGGGCACCGTCGCGGGTCAGAGGGTGGCGCTGCGGAAGATGCCGCGGACCGTCGTGGTTCCGTCGTCGTCGGCGCGCTCGCCGCCGACTCGCTCGATGCTCTCGCGATGCTCGAGCGCCGCGCGGCCACCGACCACCCAGGGCACGTTCCCGGTGAGCGCCTCGCCGTAGGAGCGGAAGAGCCGCGCGGCCTCGGCGCGTTCGCGGACGACGGTCATGGAGAGACCGACCACGGCGGGACGCAGCGCGCGGACCGCTTCGGCGATGGCGTCCACGGGCGTCCGGGCGCCGAGGAAGCGGATCCGGAGGCCATGCGAGGCCCAGTTCAGGGCGACGCCGTAGAGCGGCAGCTCGTGCTGCTCCTCGTCGATGCACGCGAGGAGCGCCTCCCCGCGCGGTGCGGCGCTGGTCATGGTGTCGAGCAGCGCGCGGACGATGGACTCGACGCGCTGCGAGGCCAGGTGCTCCTGAGCCACGTTCAGGCGCCCGTCGTTCCAGCGCTCCCCGACCTCGCTCATGAAGGGGCGGATCACCTCGAGGTAGAGCTCCGTCGGCTTCGCGAGCCGCGCCGCGCGCCCGAGGAGCTTGTCCACCGACTCGCCGTCATAGCGGTTGATGGCCTCGAGGAGCGCGTCGACCACGCCGTGCATGTCCGGCTGGCCCGAACCGTTCCGCGTGGGTTGCGGACCGCGGAGCGTGATCAGCCGGCGGTGGAGCTCCTCGTCGACCAGCGTGGCCACCACCCCGATGGCGTCCCCGGCGTCGGTCACGGCCTTGAGCAGACGCAGCCGCTGAACGTCGCCCTCGGAGTAGAGGCGCGTGCCGCCCTCGGTCCGGCGTGGGGCGATGGCGCCGTAGCGACGCTCCCAGGCGCGGATCGTGTGGGGATCGACGCCCGTGAGGCGGGCGACGGTCCCGATGCGGTACTCCCCGCGTTGGGTGGCCGGCATGTCCATACTTAGATTCTACCGAGCCTAGACTTCGGCGACAACGCATTCGTCCCAAATACGGGACGTCCAGCTGGGAGTGCGACGACTTCTCGGTTTTTCCTCGATCCTTTCCTACGCACCCGGCTCAGCATCACCAATCGGGGGCTGACCGTCGCGCTGACGCGCCTCCACGGTCAGATGCGCGAGCCCGAACGGGCGCAGACGCGACCGGTAGACCTCTGCCCGCGCCTCGCCCTCGACCACGAGGCGCTCATGGGTCGGGCGCCCCGCCGCCCGGGGCCGGCGGGCTCAGGTCGACCAGCGCGACGAGCCCGCGCGGGCCCACCTCTTCGAACCCGAGCTTCGAGTAGAAGCTCCGGGGCCCGTCCGCGTCCGTGAGCAGCACGGCCCGACCGACGTGCGCGAAGCGGGCGCGGCAGCGCTCGACGAGCCGCCGCGCGAGCCCCTGCCGGCGGTGCTCGGGATGGACGAGCAGGTCCTGGAGAAACCACACGCTGGCGTCGTCGCTGATCACCCGGGCGAGGCCGACGAGCGTCTCCCCCGCACCCCTCGGGGCCCAGGCGGCGCTCACGAAGGTGCTGCCCCGAAGCGCCCGGGCCACGCGCGTCGCGTCGTAGGCGGTCCAGCCCACCACGCCGTAGAGCTGGGCGGCCACCGTCGCGGGCGGAGCCTCGTCGACGAAAATGCGCTTCACGACTCCGCTCTCCACGCCCCCTCCGATCGACGCCACCGGCGCCGAGCGCCATGCTCGGCCGGTGCGCGCGAGCACGATCCTCGGCCCGGACGGGCCCCTGAGCCAAGCGATCGATGGCTACGAGCACCGGCCGAGCCAGCTGGCCATGGCCGACGCCGTCGCGGACGCCATCGCCCACCGCGGGGTGCTGCTCGTCGAGGCCGGAACCGGGACGGGGAAGACCTGGGCCTACCTCGTGCCCGCGCTCCTCGGCGGACGTCGGGTGATCGTCTCGACGGGCACGAAGAACCTCCAGGACCAGATCCTCCAGCGCGATCTCCCGGCGCTGCAGCGTCACGTCGGCCTCGCGAAGAAGGCCGTCGCGATGAAGGGGCTCTCGAACTATCTCTGCCTCCGACGCTTCGAGCTCTTCCGGAAGAGCGCCACGGCGACCGAAGCGCCCTTCAAGGCCCAGCTCCCGGTGCTGGAGGCCTGGCGCGAGACGAGCGTTCATGGCGACCGCGCCGAGCTCGAAGCCCTCGCCGAGGACGCCGCGATCTGGCCGTGGGTCGTGAGCGGCGCGGACACGCGCATCGGGCCGCGCTGCCCCCATCACGCGTCCTGCTTCGTGACGAAGCTCCGGCGCGAGGCGGAGCAGGCCGACCTCATCGTCGTGAACCACCACCTCTTCTTCGCGGACCTCGCGCTTCGCGGGCCGCACCACGGCGGCATCCTCCCGGACTACGACGTCGTGATCTTCGACGAGGCGCACCAGCTCGAGGACGTGGCCACGGGCTTCTTCGGGGCGAGCGTCTCGACGGGGAAGCTCGAGCGCCTCGCGCGCGATGCCGAGGCCGTGCTCGTGGCCCGGAAGACGGGCGGCGCGCTGCTGGCGCAGCACCTGCGAACGGCCGGCGCGAACTTCTTCGCGGCCCTGCCACCGGTGCCCGGCACCGGTGGCAACCGGCACCCGCTTCCCCAGGAGGCGTTCACGGACGCTCTCGAGCAGCGCTTCTTCGCCCTGGACGATGCGCTCGAGGCCCTCGGGGCGCATTGCCGCGGGCGCCGGACGGAGAGCGAGAGCCTCGGCCAGCTCGCCCGCAGGGTCGGCCAGCTCCGCGACGAGCTCGGCCTGGTGGCCGAGGGGGCGGACGGCCGTTCGGTCGCCTGGCAGGCGAGCCGCGGGCGCGGCGTCACCGTCGGCGTGAGCCCCGTCGACGTGAGCGAGACGCTCCGCGAGGCGCTCTACCACCGCACGGACACGGTCGTGATGACGAGCGCCACGCTGACCACCGGCGGCACCTTCACCTTCCTCCGGGAACGCCTCGGCATCGACTTCGAGGTCGACGAGCTCGCCCTCGCCTCACCCTTCGACTACGCGGCGCAGGCCGGCCTCTATCTTCCGGACTCGCTGCCCGAGCCGCGCGATCCGCGCTTTCGCCCGGCGGCGGCCGAGGAGATCGGCGCGCTCGTCGAGATGACCGGCGGCGGCGCCTTCGTGCTCTGTACGGCGACCCGGCAGATGCATGCGTTCGCGGATCTCCTCCGGCCGCGGCTCGTGGACGCGGGGCTCCCCGTGCTGGTCCAGGGCGAGCGTCCGAAGGCCCGGATCCTCGAGCGCTTCCAGGAGGCGGGCAACGCGGTGCTCTTCGCGACGGCGAGCTTCTGGGAGGGCGTCGACGTGCCTGGCGACGCGCTTCGACTGGTCATCATCGACAAGCTGCCCTTCGAGGTGCCGAGCGACCCGCTCGTGCGAGCGCGCTGCGAGGCGCGGGAGCGCGCGGGTGGCAAGCCCTTCATGGAGCTCCTCGTGCCCGCCGCCGCGCTGGCCCTGAAGCAGGGCTTCGGCCGGCTCGTGCGAAGCCGCAAGGACCGCGGGCTCGTGGCCATCCTCGACCCGCGCATCCGCACCCGGCGCTACGGGAAGGTCTTCCTCGAGAGCCTCCCGGACGCGAGCCGCTGCTACTCCCTCGACGAGGCGCGTGCGTTCTGGGCGCTGGTCTCCGGGCCCGAGATCACGCCCGCCTGAGCGCGCTCGAGAAGGACCCCGGCGGATGCCGCAAGCGGCTCGCTCACTCCCGCAGAGAAAGGGCCCGGCGCCTGCGACCAAGACCGGGCTAATGCCCGAGCCGGTCGCAGGCCGTCGTGCTCCCCTGCATGCACGCGGCCTCGAGGGCCCTCTCGTCCATGTCGTCGAGGGTGGCCTCGTCGAAGCTCGGCGGCGCGTCCGGGAGCGCGTCTTCGGGCTCAGTCTCGACGTCGGGCTCGGCCTCGGAGGGCGCAGCGGCTTCGGTGCTCGGCTCGACCGGCGCGGGCGCTGGCTCGGCGGGGCTCGGGCTCGAGCTCGGGCCGCAGGCGAGGGCCAGGAGCGTCAGGAGACCGGCGAGCCGCACGGTGCACGAGATCCGAAGGAGCACGCCCGAGCGTACCCTCGCCCGACCTGCGGGCGCCCGTTTGCTTGCGGTCGCACGATTCCCGTTCGACGATCGTGGCGTGCTTCGACGCCTCGCTCCCGCGGCCTTCGCGGTCCTCCTCCTCGCGCCGGCCTTCGTCGCTCGGGCCGACCAGACCTCGCTCCCGGACTGCCTGACGATGGAGAAGATCGTCAGCTACTCGGGCCAGGGCTACCGCCACGTCGCGAGCTTCCGGAGCACCTGCGACGAGGACGCGACCTGCACCGTCAGCAGCAACTCGAACCCCGAGGAGCAGTCGCTGATGGTGCCCGCGGGGCAGGAGCGAAGCGTCGTCCTCCATATCAGCTCGCCGGCCCGCGGCCTCACCGTCCGGGCACGCTGCGCGCTGGAGGACGGCTGATGCTGCTGAAGCGCCGCATCCCTCGCGTGGCCACCGCCGCGCTCGTGCTCGGGGCCTGCGGGGACGATGCCGCGGCCACGCCTTCGAACGTGGGCACCGTCTATTGCCAGGGGCTCGAGCGCTGCGCCTACAACGAGTTCATCACGTTCTATGCCGGTGAGGAGCCAGGGACCGGCGACCTCGATCGCTGCATCTACGTCCGCACGGCGTACTTCGCGCGGGAAGCGGGCGACTTCGAGATGGCGTACGGCGAGAGCTGCCGGGAGGCGTTTCTCGCGCTCGCCGATTGCGAGCGACGCTTCCTGCTGACCGAGTGCGACACGGTGATGGCCGACTTGGCCTGCGCCGACCTGGCGCAGACCCGCGACGACGCCTGCCGGTAGCGCCCTTCCGTTCGATCAGGCCGGCGTCGCTCTCAGGCGAGCCGCTCGGCGCCGAAGAAGGTGCTCGCTCGAAGGAGCGCCTCCAGCTTCCCCTCGGCACGCTCTCCGCGGGCGCCCCGCAAGCGCCACGCCATGGCGCGGAGGCGTCGCGAGAGCTCGGCCGGGAGCGCCAGGCTGTCCCGCAGGCGGTCGAGGAAGAGGCGCTCGCGGGGATGGTCCCGCGCGTCGGCCGCCGCGATCCAGCTCGCCAACGCGTAGAGCGCGGCGGCGGAGACGGGTCCGAGGCGGTCGGCGAGCCGCTCCGCGGGCGCTTCCTGCGGCGTGATTTCCTCGGCGATGTAGAGGATCGCGTCCGCCTCACCGAGGCGCCGGCTCGCCGCGAGGAACGCCTCGAGCTGGCGCTCATGGGCGTATCCGTCGGCCCACACGGCCGCCGCCAGCACCCGGAGCGCGTCGGGCTCCCCCATCAGTCCGACCATCTCGTCCGCGTCGCGCATCGTGCCCCCGGGCTTGGTCCCACCCCTGCTCTTGTGGCCCGGGGATCGGCGGGTCCATGATGAAATTCCATCGCGATGGCTCGGTCCCATCGATTCGACGAGCCCGTACGGCCTCCTCGGGTTGCGGCGGCGCACCGCCGGCCCGAGAAGCGCCTGCCGTGGAGCTTCGGTGGATCGGTGTCGCGTTCGCCTTCGGCCTCCTGGCCCGCGGCGTGGGCCAAACCGCGGCCATCGGGTTCCTGGCGGCGGGCTTCGTGCTCGAGGAGCTCGGCGTGGTCAGCGACCAGGCGCTCCGGGAGCTCGCGGACCTCGGCGTCACGCTCCTTCTCTTCACCATCGGGCTGAAGCTCGACCTCCGAACGCTCGCGCGGCCCCACGTGTCCGGGCTGGCCATCGCGCATCTGGGGCTCTCGACGCTGGTCGCCGGGGGCGTGTTCTTCGCGCTCGGCGCGGGCGGCATCACCTGGCTGGAGGGGGCATCGACGGCAGCCCTCGCGGAGCTGGCCTTCGCGACCGCGTTCTCGAGCACGGTCATCGCCAGCAAGCTCCTCGAGGAACGAAAGGACCTCGGCGCCGTCTACGGCCGCGCCGCCATCGGCGTGCTCGTCGTGCAGGACCTCGCGGCCGTGCTCTTTCTCGCCGCCCGCGAGGGGAAGGCGCCGGAGCCCGCGGCGCTTCTCCTCCTGCTCCTCCCGGCGGCGCGACCGCTCCTGGCGCGCCTCCTCGACTTCACGGGGCACGGCGTCTTGCTGGTCCTCGCGGGGCTGACGGCGGCGCTCGGCTTCGGGGCGCTCTTCGCGGCCGTCGGTCTGAAGGCCGCGCTCGGAGCGCTCCTGGGCGGGGTGCTCCTCGCCGGCTCGCCGAAAGGCAAGGAGCTCGCGCGCGCCCTCCTTCCCTTCCGCGACTTCTTCCTGGTCGGCTTCTTCCTCTCGGTCGGGTTGAGCGGGCTGCCGACCTGGACGTCGGTCGCCGTCGCCGCGACGCTCCTCCTGGTGCTGCCCTTCAAGGCAGCGCTCTTCTGGGCGCTGGGGCTCGCCCTGAAGCTCCGCGCACGGACGGCCTTCCTCCTGGCCGGGTCCCTCGCGCAGCTCAGCGAGTTCGGCCTCATCGTGCTCGCCGCGCTCTACGCGGACGGCGCCGTGCCCACGGATTGGCTCACGGGCTTCGCCCTCGCCTTCGCCGTGTCCTGCGTGCTCAGCGAGCTCCTCGGACGCCGAACCTACGGGCTGTGGGAGCGGCACCGGGCCCGGCTCATGCCCCTCGCTCGGTCGGAGCGCCTGCCCGAGGAGCGACCCGTGGACGTGCGCGACGCGTCGGTGCTGGTGTTCGGCCTCGGGCGCATCGGTACGAGCGCGCTCCGATCCCTCGAGCGCCACGGCGTCGGTCAGCTGGTAGGCTTCGACAACGACCCGGACGTGGTCGACGCCCAGCGCGCGGCGGGCCGCCGGGTCTACCTCGGCAGCCCGGCGGACCCCGACCTCTTCGAGCGCCTGCACCTCGACCCGGCCGGCGTGCGCTGGGTGCTGCTCGCGCTCTCGAGCGGACGCGACCACCTCAATGCCCTCGAGCAGCTCCGGCACGCGGGCTTCACCGGGAGGATCGCGGTCGTCGCGCGCTACGACGACGAGCTACCGGAGCTCGAAGCGGCCGGCGCCAACGTGGCCGTCCCCGTGTACGCGGAAGCGGGCGTGGGCCTCGCGACGCACGTGATCGAGAGTCACTGAGCCGCCCGGCGCGCCGCTCCGAGGGAGTTGACGGCTCGTTTTTTAGATCCATGATTCTAGTACCCCGCCACAGGGAAGATGATCGGTTGGGTGTGGATGATCGGCGCCGAGGTCGTTTCGGGTTCGACGCGGGAGATGCGGGGCATCTTCGAGGAGGAGCGGGGACGAGATCGACGCCGAGGGCCGCAGGCATCCAT
>JBCDGX010000264.1:0-7678 GCA_038750805.1 Myxococcota bacterium | reverse complement strand
GCTCTTCGCGGCGATGCTGAACACCCACGGCCACAAGGGGCCGGCGGAGATCGCCCCGAAGCGCCGCTGGGTCTTCAAGGAGACCTCCCGCCGGGCCGCGCTGGCCGGGCTTCCCTTCGGACCGCCTCGGAGCCATCCCTTCCGGCCGCTCCTCGCGCTCCGGGGCGTGCTCGCGGCCCCGGAGGAGGCGCGCCCCGCGCTGGTCGACCGCTTCTTCGCCGAGAGCTGGGGCGGCGAGGCGAGCGGGGGCCTGGACGATCCGGAGACCGTGGCGCGCCGGGCGTCCGAGGCCGGCCTCGACGGAGCGGCGCTGGTCCGGGCGGCGGGGGAGGCGCCGGCGAAGGCCGCTCTCAAGGCGTCGACGGCCGAGGCCATCGCGCGCGGCGTCTTCGGCGTGCCGACCTTCCTCGCGGGCGAGGAGCTCTTCTGGGGCTACGACGCCCTCGATCTCTTGGCCCTCCACCTCGACGGGAAGGACCCCCTCGACCGGACGGGGCTCCGGCGCTGGGAGGAGCTGCCGGCCACGGCGACGCGGAGCTGAGCCGCCGCGGCGCCGGGCTCAGGCGTACTTCTCGATGAGCGTCGCCAGCCGGGGCACCGCTGCCTCGACGTGGTTCTTCGCGCTGCCGCGGAGCTTCTTGTAGGTCGACTTGGCGATCTTCGTCGTCGCGTTCTCGGCCTTCGCGTCCGTCACGGCGAGGAGCGCGTCGGCGACGCGGCTCTTCTGCCCGACGAGATGCGACGCGATGCCCGCGCCCGAGGCCTTGGCCTCGTCGACGATGGGATCCACGGCGTCCGCGAACTTCGGCAGGAGCATGTCGACCACGCCCTCGACGAAGCCGGGCTTGATGCCCTTGATCGTCTTGTAGCCGGCCTTGATGGCCATACCGCCCAGGCCACCCTTGTCGCCCACCTCGGCGTCGATGAGCTGGAGGCAGTCGGCGGTGACGGCGGCCTTGTTGGCCTCGCCCATGAGTACGTCGCGGAGTCCCATCGCGCGAGGCTTGGCCCGGCGGGGCGCGCGCGGCAAGGGCCGGCTGGCAAAGAGCGCGTCACACCCCCACATCAGGATTCGGCGATGGCGGCGCGACGAAGAGCGAAGGGAAGCGGGAGCGCCGGCGACGGCGCGGCGGCCATCGCCTTCGCGCATCCGTGCACGCGGCGCTGGTTCGAGACGTCCTTTCGCGCGCCGACCGCCGCCCAGGCCAAGGGCTGGCCCTCCATCGCCGCGGGGGCCTCGACGCTCCTCCTCGCGCCCACGGGCTCCGGCAAGACGCTGGCGGCTTTCCTCGTCGCCATCGACCGGCTCATGTTCCGCGAGCCGCCGCCGCCGCCGGCGCGTCGCCGCAAGAAGGGCGAGCCCGAGCGCTGGGACCGGGGCGTGCGCGTCCTCTACGTGACGCCGCTCAAGGCCCTCGGCGTCGACGTCGAGCGGAACCTCCGGGCCCCGCTGGCGGGCATCCGCGTCGTCGCCGAACGCTCCGGCGCGCGCTTCCACGACCCGAGCGTCGGGGTGCGAAGCGGCGATACGCCCCAAAGCGAGCGTCAGCGCCTCGTGCGCCATCCGCCGGACGTGCTCATCACCACGCCGGAGTCGCTCTACCTGATGCTCACGAGCCGGGCGGCGCGCACGCTGGCGACCGTCGACACGGTCATCGTCGACGAGATCCACGCGCTCGTGCCGACCAAGCGCGGCGTGCATCTCTCGCTCAGCCTCGAGCGCCTCGAGCAGCTCCGGCGCCGCCGGGAGGGCGCGCCGCCGCTCCAGCGCATCGGCCTGAGCGCCACCCAGCGCCCGCTGGACGAGGTCGCGCGCTTCCTCGGCGGCTACGAGGTCGGCGAGGACGAGACCGTGGCGCCCGTGCCGCGCCCGGTGACCATCGTCGACGCCGGCTCGAAGAAGGACTTCGACATCAAGGTCGAGGTGCCCGTCGAAGACATGGCGCGCCTCGACGCCATGGCCCCGGTCGAGGGCGTCGGCCCGGACGGTGTCGGCCCGGACGGTGTCGGCCCGGACGGTGTCAGCCCGGACGGTGTCGGCCCGGACGGTGTCGGCCCGGACGGTGTCGGCCCGGACGGTGTCAGCCCGAACGGTGTCGATCCCGACGAGGGCGACGACCCGGGCGAGGGGGGACCGGCGCTCGACGCCGACGCGGGCGACGCCTTCGACGCGGATCCCCTCGACGACTTCGACGAGGACTTCTCGCTTCCGGGGCACGAGGCGCCGCTCCAGCCGGGGCCAGCCACGGCGCCGCCGACGACGAAGTCCATCTGGCCGATGATCCACCCGCGCCTGGTGCGGCTCATCCGGGACCACCGCTCGACGATGGTCTTCGTGAACAGCCGGCGCCTCGCCGAGCGCCTCGCCGGGGCGATCAACGAGCTGGCGGGCGAGGAGCTCGCGCTCGCGCATCATGGCTCGCTCGCGAAGGACACGCGGGCGCAGATCGAGGACCGGCTGAAGCGCGGGCTCCTCCCGGCGATCATCGCGACGAGCTCCCTCGAGCTGGGCATCGACGTCGGCGCCGTCGACCTCGTCATCCAGATCGAGGCGCCGCTGAGCGTCGCGAGCGGCATCCAGCGCATCGGCCGCGCGGGGCACCAGGTCGGCGCGACCAGCCGCGGCATCATCTTCCCCAAGTACCGCGGTGACCTCCTCGCCTGCGCGGCCGTGACCCGCCACGTGCGCGAGGGTCACGTCGAGGCCACCCACTACCCGCGGAACCCCCTCGACGTGCTCGCGCAGCAATGCGTGGCCGTCGCCGTAGCGGCGGAGACGCTGGGCACGGGTGGGGGCGGCGGCGCCGAGCTCTCGGTCCCGGCGCTCTACGCCCTGGTCCGCGGCTCGGCGCCTTATGCCGAGCTCCCGCGCCGGGCCTTCGAGGGCGTGCTCGACATGCTCAGCGGGCGCTATCCGAGCGAGCAGTTCGGAGAGCTCCGAGCGCGGCTGACCTGGGACCGACTCGCCGGCACGCTCACGCCCCGGCGCGGCGCGCGCATGCTCGCCATCGCGAACGCCGGGACCATCCCGGACCGGGGTACCTACGGCGTCTTCCTCGCGACCGACGAGCGCACGGTGCGCGTCGGCGAGCTCGACGAGGAGATGGTCTTCGAGTCCCGCGAGGGCGACGTCTTCCTGCTCGGCGCGACCTCCTGGCGCATCGAGGAGATCACCCAGGACCGCGTGCTCGTGACGCCAGCGCCGGGCGAGCCCGGGAAGATGCCGTTCTGGCATGGCGACCGACCGGGACGTCCCCTCGAGTTCGGCCGCGCCATCGGCGAGCTCACGCGGACGCTCTCGAAGCGCCCGCCCGAGGACGCCGAGGCCACGCTCGTGCGGGACCACGGGCTCGACGAGCGCGCCGCCCGGAACCTCGTCGCCTACCTCGCCGACCAGGAGGAGGCGACGGGCAAGCTCCCGACGGACCGGCAGATCGTGCTCGAGCGCTTCGTCGACGAGGTCGGCGACCATTGCGTCACGATCCTTTCGCCCTTCGGCGCGCGAGTGCACGCGCCCTGGGTGACGGCGGTGCAGGCCATCCTCCTCGAGGAGCGCGGCCTCGACGCGGACACCATGTGGTCCGACGACGGCATGGTCTTCCGCATGCCGGATCTCGACGAGGCGCCCGACGAGAGCCTCTTCTTTCCGGACCCCGCGGAGGTCGAGCGGCGCATCACGGGACGCGTCGGCGAGACGGCGCTCTTCGCCTCGCGCTTCCGGGAGAACGCCGGCCGGGCGCTGCTCCTGCCGCGCAAGCGACCGGGGCAGCGCATGCCGCTCTGGGCCCAGCGCCGGAAGAGCGCGAGCCTCCTCGGCGTCGCGGCGGGCTTCAGCGACTTCCCGATCCTCCTCGAGACCTACCGCGAGTGCCTGAAGGACGTCTTCGACGTGCCCGGCCTCGTCGAGCTCCTCGGGCAGATCCGGGACCGGCGGGTGAAGGTGGCGGCGGTGGAGACGCGCTCACCCTCGCCCTTCGCGAGCGCGCTCCTCTTCAACTACGTCGCGAACTTCATGTACGAGGGCGACGCGCCCCTGGCCGAGCGACGGGCCCAGGCGCTGAGCCTCGACCATGCGCAGCTCCGGGAGCTCCTCGGTGAGCCGGAGCTCCGCGAGCTCCTCGACGCGGACGCGGTGCGCGAGGTCGAGGCGCGGCTCCAGCGCCGCGATGGGCGCGTTCCGCTGAAGCACGCGGACATGGTGCACGATTTGCTCCTGGCCCTCGGGGACCAGAGCGAGGACGAGCTGCGGGCGCGCTGCGAGGCGCCCGAGGCGTTGGGCGGCTTCATGGACGCGCTCCTCGAGGCGCGGCGGGTCGTGGCCTGCACCGTCGGGGGTGAGGCGCGCTTCGTCGCCGTGGAGGACGTCGCCCGGTACCGGGACGCGCTCGGCATCGTGCCGCCGCTCGGGCTCCCGCAGGCGCTCCTCGCGCCGGTGACGGACCCCGTCGGTGAGCTCCTCGGGCGCTTCGCGCGCACCCGCGGTCCCTTCACCGTGGAGGAGGCGGCGCGGCGCTTCGGCCTCGGCGTCGCGCCGGTGCTCGCGGCGCTTCGGCGCCTCGAGGCGGCGGGGCGCATCACCGAGGGCGAGCTGCTTCCGACGACGCTCCTGCACGAGGCCGGGCGGCGCGGGGGGCGCGAATGGGTCGACGTCGGCGTGCTCCGCCAGCTCAAGCGCCGGAGCCTCGCGAAGCTCCGGGCGGAGGTCGAGCCCGTCGAGCCCGAGGTCTTCGCCCGCTTCCAGCTCGCCTGGCAGGGCGTGAGCGGGGACCGGGCGCGCGGTGGCCTCGACGCTCTGGCCCAGGTGGTCGAGCAGCTTCAGGGGGCGGCGCTCCCGGCGTCGGCGCTCGAGGCGCAGATCCTCCCGAGCCGGCTCGCGCGCTTCGACCGGCGGGACCTCGACGAGCTCTGCGGCTCCGGCGAGGTGCTCTGGCGCGGCGTACAGAGCCTCGGCAGCAAGGACGGGCGCGTGGCGCTCTACCTCGCCGAGCACTACCCGCTCCTCGCGCCGCCCGTGGAGCCGCTCGAGGGGACCCTAGCGGACGAGCTCCGCGCGGCCCTCGGGAGCGGGGGAGCGCTCTTCTTCCGCGATCTCCACGCGCAGGTCGGCGGGCTGCCCACGGACGTGCTCGCGGGGCTCTGGGACCTCGTGTGGAACGGCGAGGACACGAACGACTCGCTGCGTCCCCTGCGCAGTCTCCGGGCGGGCGCGCAGGCGGGGCGCGGGGGTCGGGCGCGGGCGGGCCGGGGGCGCCGCGGGGCCCTCGCCCGGCGCGGTCCTCCGGGGAGCGAGGGACGCTGGTCGCTGCTTCCTCCGGCGGGGGAGGCGAGCCCGACCAAGCGCCTCGAGGCGCTCACCACGCAGCTCCTCGAGCGCTACGGGGTGCTCACGCGCGAGGCGTGCCGCACCGAGGGCCTCACGGGCGGGTTCAGCGCCATCTACCCCGTGCTGAAAGCCATGGAAGAGGCCGGCCGGGTGCGGCGCGGGTACTTCGTGGCGGGGCTCGGCGCGACGCAGTTCGCGCTGCCGGGCTGCGAGGACCGGCTCCGGGCCCATCGCGATCCGCCGCCCGAGGAGCTCGGCCGGGTGGTCGTGCTCGCCGCCACGGACCCGGCCAACCCCTGGGGCGCCGCGCTCTCCTGGCCCGAGGTGAGCGAAGGCGCCCGCCCCCAGCGGGCCGCCGGTGCGTCGGTGGTGCTCCGCGATGGGGCGCTGGTGGGAGCCCTCGGCAAGACCGGCGAGAAGCTCCTCACCTTCCTGCCCGAGGCGGAGCCCGAGCGATCGCGGAGCGCCGAGGACCTCGCCGGCGCGCTCGCGCGGGGCGAGGGGCGCGAGCCCGGTCGGCGGGGGGGCGTCGGCGTCCTCATCGCGCGGGTCGATGGCGAGGCCGCCGCGGAGAGCGCCTTCGGGCCCTACCTCGAGGCGGCGGGCTTCACGTCCTCGGGGCGAGGCCTCTTCCGCCGGGCCGGGGAGGACCCGCGGACGAAGGCGAAGGAGGCCCGCTGGCGCAACGGCAGCGCCCGCGACCGATTCTCAGGCTAGCACCGCTTGGGGGACAGACTCGCGCGGGGCGGGGTTCAATCCCGCAGCTCCGCGCCCGTAACCCTCTTCGTGGATCCCGGGAGCGATTTCGAGGGCAGCCATGGCGGAGCGACCGACGCGCCGGAGGACATCTCCGCGGTCGGGCACCTCCTCCTGGTCGAGGACGACGACGACGACGCCTTTCTCGCGAGCGAGGCCATCCGCCGCTCGGAGGCCTTCCGTGAGGTGCGCCGCGTCCGCGACGGGTGGGAGGCGCTTTCGGCGCTGGCTGACCCGAGCCGCGTTCCGAGCCTCGTGCTCCTCGACCTCAACATGCCCGTGATGGACGGCTTCGAGGTGCTCAGCGCCCTCGAGGCGGAGCACGAGGGAAGCACCGGCACCGTGCCGCCGGTCGTGCTCCTCACCTCCTCGGACGACCCCGAGGAGCGGGCGCGGGCCGAGCGCTTCGACATCGTGGCCGGCTACGTCGTGAAGCCGCTCTCGCGCCAGATGGCCAAGGGCCTCGTCGCCCTCGCGCGCACGCCCGGCGCCTGAGACCCCTGCGGGGCTTGGCCTCGAGGTCCTCGCGGGCCCAGGCTCTCGGCGATGCCCGAGGGCGATACGATCTTCCGCGCGGCGCGGACGCTGCATCGGGCCCTCGCGGGCAAGGTCGTCCTCGGCTTCGAGAGCCCGCTTCCGCAGCTCCGGGACGCCGAGCTCGTCGGCGCGCGCGTCTCGCGGGTGCGGCCGCGGGGCAAGAACGTGCTGATGGAGCTCGAGGACGGGCGGGTGCTGCACTCGCACCTCCTCATGAGCGGCTCCTGGCACATCTACCGGGCCGAGGATCGCTGGCGGAAGCCACGGCGGCAGATGAGCGTGCTCCTCGCGACGGATCCCTGGCGCGCCGTCGGCTTCGACCTCCCCGTGGCCGAGCTGCTCCCCCGGGCCCGGGCGTCGGCCCTGCTTCGGAGCCTCGGGCCCGATCTCCTCGACCCGCGCGTTCGCATCGCGGACGTGCTCCCGCGCCTTCGCCGCGTCGACGAGCTGCCCCTCGGCGTCGCGCTCATGCGCCAGCACGTCGTGGCCGGTATCGGCAACGTCTACAAGAGCGAGGTCCTCTTCCTGGCGCGCCTCGACCCTTACGCCCCGGTGGGCGAGGTCGGCGACGAGGCGCTCCTCGAGGTGCTCCGCCTGGCCCGCGAGCTCATGCGCCGGAACCTCGTCGGCTTCGCGCGCACGACGCGGAAGCGCTGGGGAGGCCGGCTCTGGGTCTATGGCCGGGGCGGCGAGGGATGCCGGGTCTGCGGCGGGCGCATCCGCATGCGCCGCCAGGGCGACGAAGGACGCTCGACCTACTTCTGCCCGACCTGCCAGGGCGTGCGCGCGCGGCGGGCGCACCTTGGGGGGGATACGGCGATGGAGACTCGTCGGCGGGTGCGCGGAGATGGCAGCTGAGCTGAGGTGCTGGGGGAGACCGGGACGCCGTTGGGACCGGGGCGCCGTTTGGGACCGGGCCGCCGGGCGGGGCCGCGGGACATGCCCCCTCACTACGGAGCACGTCACCCGGGCAGCCTGCTGCACGCTCGGCAGCACGCCTTCGGCGTCAGCTGCCGGGGTCCCGAGGCGGCGGTCGGCTTCCGCCGTATGGCCTTCGGCCAT
>JBCDGX010000263.1:0-7715 GCA_038750805.1 Myxococcota bacterium | reverse complement strand
GGCCGGCGGCAGCTCCTGCTGCCGGCAGCTCTCGGCGAGGCGCTGGCGCGCGAGCATCGCGTACCAATCGCCCGTGGACGCCGTCAGCACGTCCCCGAAGGCGTCGGCCGCCTGCGCGTGCCGTTCGAGGCGCGCGAGCGCCACGCCCTGGAAGTAGCGGCCCTCCCGCCCAAGGCTCCCCGGGCGGAGCTCGACGCCCTCGAGCAACGCGAGGATCCGCGCGTCGTCCCCGGCGCCGAAGGCGCGCAGCGCGGCGTCGAGGCGGACGCGCGGCGGCAGCGACTTTTCGGCGGCCGCCGCCAGGATCGCGTCGAGCTCCTCGCGGAGGTCGGCGCCCGCGGCGATCTCGATGAGCTGGAGCAAGTGCGCCCCCGCGACGCGATCGAGGCGCCGTCCGCGGCGCACCTGGCGAAGGCGCCGGCGGGCGGCTTCGCGCTCCCGGGCCACCGCAGCCCGCGCGACATCCGTCGAGCGCTTCTCGCGAAGCTCGCGCTCCGCGGGCTCGCCCACCTCGACGCCGGTCTGCTTGGCCGCCGCGTACGCCGCCGCGGCCTCCGGGAAGCGCCCCTCGAAGCGGAAGAGGCGGGCGTCCAGGAGGCGCGCCTGCGCGGTGAGCGGCGCGGGCAGGCGCTCCTCGCGAAGCGCCGCCAGGCTCTCCCGCGCCTCGGGCAGCGGGCCCCAGCTCAGGAGCTCGTCGGCGCGCTGCACCCGCTCGATGGGGAGCAGCCCGCGCACGCGATGGCCGGCCGCGATGGCCTCGATCCGGCGCCGCGCTTCCGCGGCCTCCGGCGTGGCCGGCGCGTACACGACGAGCTGCCGGTAGCGCTGAAGGGCATCGCCACGGCGTCCCTTTCGCTCCTGGTAGCCCGCCATGGCGAGCTCGATGGCGCGGCGCCGCCGGTGCTCGGGGTACTGGTCGAGGAAGCCGCGCGCCGTCGTCAGCGCCCGTCGATGGTCCAGGGCGAGGAGCGCGAGCGCTTCGCCGGCCCGGGCGTTCATCGTGACCGTCGCGTCCGGGCTCGCGCGGGCCACCCGGACGCGCTCGCGCGCGCCGTCGGCATCGCCCTCCGCGAGCTGACGCTCGGCGCGGAGCAGCGCGAACACGTCCGCGAGCTCCGGCGCAGCGGCTTCGACCACGGAGAGCTCGAGCCAGCCCCCGGCGCGCACCGCCCGCCAGGCCTCGCGGGCGCTCGCCTCGCTCGGGAGCGGCGTCGCCAGGTGGAGGAGGGGATCGTCCGGGTGGCACATCGGCGCCGCCGGCGGACCGACGGAGGTCGCGCCCAGCCCGGGCATGGACTCGTGCGCCGGCGGCTCGACGGCGCACCAGAGCCGTTCCTCGCGGTCCTGAGCCTGGCCCGGGAGCGCCAAGAGGAGGGTGATGCCGGCGAGGAAGGCGCCGGCCCCGCGTCTCGAAAGCCGACCCACGCGTCGTCCATTGTGCCGAAGCTCACTCGGCCGCGCAAAAGACGCGGCGCGCGGTCGGTCGGCGGACGGCGGGGCGAGCATGCTCACGTTCTTCAGACGCTCGGGAGGCCCGAACGATTCGACCCGCGCCCTCATTCGCCCGTCGGCGCCGGGGCCGGCGGGGCCTCCTGGGCCGGCGCGCCGGACGTGTCGGTGCCGGGCTCGCCCTCGCCGGGGGCGTCCTCGAGGCTCGGCAGCAGCACCGTCACGACGCCGTAGAGGGCGAGCGCGAGGAAGAGCGCGAGGAGCACCGCCGTCGGCGCCAGGGGAGGCCGCGGCACCTCCTCAGACATCCCGAACGCGCCCGAGCAGACCCCCCGCCGCGACGACCCGCTGGGCCACGACGTCCGCGACTTCCCCGAGGGGCACGTTCTCGGCGTCGCCCGCGTCTCGGGCCTTCAGCTCGGCCATGCCGTCCTTCAGCCCGCGGTTCCCGATGGCGACGCGAAGGGGAATGCCGATGAGGTCCGCCACCTTGAACTTCACGCCCGGGCGCTCGGCCCGGTCGTCGAGGATCACCTCGACCCCCTTTGCCCGGAGCGCCTCGTAGACCTCCTCGGCGGCCTTCGCGACGGCCTCGTCCTTCCCGAGCGGGAGCACGATGGCCTGGTAGGGCGCGATGGGCATCGGCCACTCGATACCGTCGTCGTCGTGATGCTGCTCGATGGCGGCCGCGAGCAGGCGGGTCACGCCGATGCCGTAGCAGCCCATGACCAGCGGCTTCGCCGTGCCCTCGGCGTCGAGGAAGGTCGCGCCCATCTTGCCGCTGTAGTGGGTCCCGAGGACGAAGATGTGCCCGCCCTCGATGCCGCGGTAGGTCTTCAGGCTCGAACGGCAGCGCGGACAGGGATCGCCGTCGCCCACCTCGCGGATCGGTGCGATCTCCGCCTCGAAGTCCCGCCCGTAGGCCACGCCGGCGTAGTGATGGCCGGTCTGGTTGGCGCCGCAGACCGCGTTGCCGAGCACCGCGACCTCCGGGTCCGCCACCAGCCGGAGCGGCGCCCCTGCCGGGTACTTCTCGGCGTCGAAGACCGGGCCGAGGTAGCCGACCTTGGCGCGCAGCGCCTTCCCGGCCTCCTCGTCGGTCGCCATGCGGACCTCGTCCACGCCGAGGTGCCGCGAGAGGGCCACCTCGTTCACGTCCCGGTCGCCGCGCACCAGGGCCATGACGAGCTCGCCCTCCGCGCCCTCCTCGGGCGCCGTCGCGTAGACGAGCGCCTTGATCGTGTCCGCGTGGGCGATCTTCCGGTCGGCGAAGAACGCCACGACCGCGTCCATGGTCTTCGTGGCCGGCGTCTCCACGAGCTCCCGGTCGACGAAGAGGCTCGCGTCCGGCGCCTCCTGCGTCGGGGCATGGGCCTCCGCGGCTTCGACGTTCGCCGCGTAGCCGCAGTTGTCGCAGGCGACGATCCGGTCCTCGCCGGACTGGGCGAGCACCTGGAACTCGGCGCTCTGGCTGCCCCCGATGGCGCCGCTATCCGCCTCGACGATGCGGTAGTCGAGGCCGAGCCGCTCGAAGATGCGGTGGTAGGCGTCGCGCATCGTCCCGTAGCTCGCCAGGGCTCCGGCCTCGTCGGCGTCGAAGGAGTAGGCGTCCTTCATCAGGAACTCGCGGCAGCGCATCAGCCCCGCGCGGGGCCGCGGCTCGTCGCGGTACTTCATCTGCACCTGGTAGAGGTTCAGCGGGAGCTGCCGGTAGGACTTCACCTCGCGGCGCACGAGATCGGTGATGATCTCCTCGTGCGTCGGCCCGAGGTGGTAGTCGCCGCCCTTCCGGTCCTTGAGGCGCAAAAGCACCGGCCCGTAGACGTCCCAGCGGCCCGTCTCCTGGAAGTAGCTCGCCGGGAGGATCGCCGGCATGAGGACCTCCTGGGCCCCGGCCTCGTCCATCTCCTCGCGGATGATCGCGCTGATCTTGTGGAGCGCGCGGCGGGCCAGCGGCAGGAGCTCGTAGATCCCGCTCCCCACCATGCGGATGTAGCCCGCGCGGAGAAGCAGCACGTGAGACGCGTCGACCGCGTCCTTGGGGACCTCCTTCACCGTCGGGATGAAGGCCTTCGTGAAGCGCATGGCCGGGTGCTAGCAGGGCGCGGGGGCCTCCGCGAGAGCCGGCTGCCCGGAGCTGCCCAGCCCGCCCCATCTAGTTGACGCGGTGCGTCCCGGGCCCGGAAACTCGGCCCCGTGAGCTCGGCCGACGCGCGTGACGTCCCTAGGCTCGAGGCGCTGCCGTTTCGGGTTCCGGATCTCACGTCGCCCGTCGATGTGGACGCGCTCATCGCCCTCGGCCCGCCGGCGGGCCTCGTGAAGGGCATGTTCTTCGCGATGATTCAGCAGCGCGTGCGCGAGGCCGGCGCGGGGCACGTCGGCCGGGACCGCTACGTCGCCTTCCGCGGCTATCCCCTCGAGGAGTGGCTCCGCTTCCTCCCCGAGGCGGCGGACCGGGCCCACCCACGGCTGCCGACGCGGGAGGGCATGCGTCGCTTCGGCCAGGCCGCCTTCGAGACCTTCGAGACGAGCGTGCCCGGGCGTGTCCTCTTCAGCCTCGCGGGCCGAAACCCCATGGGCGTGACCCGCGCCGCGGGCCGGGCCTTCACCGCGATCGCCTCGCACGGGCGCGTCGAGGTCGAGGTCGCCGACGAGGGCCGGGCCGTGCTCCGCTACCTCGACATGTGGGACTACCTCGAGAGCTGGCACGTCGGCGTTGTCGAAGGCGCCGCCGCCGCCATCGGCCACGTCCCGGCCCTCCGCGTGCGCATGGCCGACCATTGCCACGGCGAGATCGAGATCCGCTGGAGCACCTGAGCGGCGGCGCGTTCAGATCTCGAAGGCCATGGCCTCGAGGCGCGCCCGCTCGCGCACCTCGAGCACCTCCGCGTGCAGATCCGCGACGGAGGCCTCGAGGCTCCGCGTCGTGAGCTCGACGCGGCTCTCGACCAGGGGGGCGAACGTCTCGAGCGTGCCCGCGAGCGACGCGGCGAGCTCGTCGAGGCGCGCGTCGAGCTCGTCGAGGTCCGCCTCCGTCTCTTCGACCATGGTGGCGACGCTCGCGCCGTGCGCCTCCTGGAGCTCCTGGAAGAGCCCCGGGGGCACGACCTCCGGGAACATGCGCGCGTCCCGGACGAGGCTCCGCCAGAGCTGGCTCGCGAGCTCCGGGTCGGGGTGCTGGCCGCGGAGGCGGGAGAGCGCCGCCTCGAGGTCCCGATGGGCGCGCCGGTACTTCGCGAGCTCCACCTGGTAGTCGAGCTCTTCGGCGCGGGGCCAGAGCCAATGGCGGAGGGTGTGCTCCTGCGCCGTCGCCACGTCCTCGAGGTGCTGGGAGCTCTCCGGCAGGCGCTCGAAGAAGCGCCCGGCGACCTGGTCCGCGAGCTCGAGGAGGCGCCCGGAGGCGACACGGCGCCGGAGCCGATGCGCGGTCCGCTGCGCCAGCATGGAGGCCTGGAGCATGGTGAGCTGCGTCGCGTCGTCGAGGGTCCGGGCGTAGCCCTCGGCCCAGCGCTCGAGCGCGCCTTCGTGCTCGTCGCGGAGCTCGGCGACGCGCTCCGGGTAGTCCTCGCGGAGGTCCCGGAGCGCCTTCAGGTGCCGCCCCGAGCGCCACCGGAGGTAGAGGAAGAGGCCGACGTAGAGCGCGCCGTAGCAGCCGAACCACACGCCGAGGCCGACGGCGCCGCCGAGGTAGGGCTTCCAGAGCTCGGCCACCTCGATGTGCCTGGGCGTCCACTCCTCGCCCCAGGCGACGAGGCGCGAGCGGGCGTCGAAGCCGAGGTCGACGGCCAGGGCGAAGAGCACCAGCCCGACCAGCGAGAGGCGCCTCAGCAGCACCCCGAGGGGCGCCGTCGGGTTCTGCGCCATGCGCGTGACGTGCTGGCTCGAGTACACGACGTCCGCGGCCCCGAGGAAGAAGGCGAGCACGCGCCGGCCGAAGCCGTAGCGGCTCCGCACCTCGAGGTCGAAGGCGTCCTCCGGGGGAAGCGGCGGCTCCGGCACGCTCGGGAAGCTGAGCGTCAGGCCAACGGCCCGGGGCGGCCCGCTCAGCCGCGGGATGCGGAGCACGGTCACGTAGAGCGGCTCGTGCTCGCCGAGGAGCGTCTGCATGAAGGTGCGCGTGAGCGGCGTGACGCTCGCCTTCAGATCGCGCTCGAGGCGCTCGAGGCGGCCCTCCACCCGGCGCACGAAGTCCGCCGGCGAGCCGTCCCCGGTGGCGGCGACGCCCGCGCTCGCGCTCCAGCTCGAGGCCGCGCCCTGGTCCCAGCGCACGAGCGTCGTCTCGGCGTCGTCCTCGAGGGCGCCGAGGGCGTCCCCGACGAGGCGGTGCTGAAGCCGCCTGTACGCGAAGAACCAGGCCAACCGGTGCACGAAGAACACCGTCGCGGCCGCCATCACCACGTAGAAGACGTTCGTCAGCAGTGTGCCGACCGGGCCCATGCGGCCCGGGCTTAGCACGCCTTGATCGGCGCCGCGGGTCGTGGCCCCATGCGGCCCATGCTCTCCCGCGTCCTCGTCCTCGCTGCCTTCTTCGCCGCCGCCTGCGGGGCGGACACGCCGGTGCCGGATTATCCCTTCCCGGAGCAGGCGAACCTCGAGGACACGGACCTCTACGAGTACGTGTCCGGAGGCGAGGCCGAGGCCGAGGAAGAGGACGACTGGGTGTACGAGGAGGACGACGCCGTCGATTACGTCCCCGAGGCCGAGTCCGACGCGCCCTCGGAATGAGCGCCCCGCGGCCCGTCGACACGCTCGTCGTCGGCGCCGGCGCGGCCGGGGCGGTGATCGCCGCCCGCGCGTCCGAGGACCCGAGTCGCGAGGTGCTCCTCGTCGAGGCGGGCCCGGACTACGCGCCCGAGGCCCTGCCGGACGAGCTTCGGGACGGGACGCGCAACGCGCTCCGGGATCACGACTGGGGCTACGCCCATCTCCCTGCGCGCGGCGCCGCCTCCATGTTCTTTCCGCGCGGCCGCGTCGTCGGTGGCTCGACGGCGGTGAACACCTGCATCGCGCTCCGGGGCCAGCCCTACGATTACGACGAGTGGGGCCTGCCCGAGTGGCGCTGGGAGCACTGCCTTCCGGCATTTCGGGCGCTCGAGCGGGACCTCGACTTCGCGGAGGCGCCCCACCACGGCGCCGATGGGCCGCTGCCCCTCCGGCGGGCGGCGCCCCACGAGCTCGGGCGCTGGCAGGAGGGCTTCCTCGAGGCCTGCCGGGAGCTCGGCTTCCCGGACTGCCCCGACAGCAACGCGCCCGGGGCCCTCGGCGCCGGCCCGCACGCCATGAACGTGATCGGCGGGCGGCGGATCAGCGCGGCCGAGGCCTACCTCCGCCCCGAGGTGCGCGCGCGACCGAACCTCCGCATCCGGGCCGGCACCATCGCGCTCCGCGTGCGCTTCGAAGGCCGGCGAGCCGTCGGCGTCGAGGTGGAGGGCCCCGGCGGCCCCGAGCTCCTCCGGGCGAGGCGCGTGGTGCTGAGCGCCGGGGCCATCAACACGCCGGGGATCCTGCTCCGGAGCGGCGTGGGCCCGCGCGCGCAGGTCGAGGGCTTCGCCGGGACCTGCGTCGCGGACGTCCCGGCCGTCGCGCGCCGGCTCCTCGACCATCCCGGCGTCGCCATCGTCTTCGAGCCGCGGCCCGGCGTGTCGGACCCCGGCGGCGCGCTCATCCAGACCGTGCTCCGCCTCGCCGGGCGGCGCGGCCGGCCGGCCGATCTCCAGATCCAGGCGGGGAGCTTCCTCCCCCTGCCCGGCCGCGACGTCCCGCTCACGACGCTGATGTTCCAGGTGGGCAAGCCCCGGGGCCACGGCACGCTCCGCTTCCCCTCGGCGGACCCGCACGCGAAGCCGGAGATCGAGAGCGCCTTCTTCCGCGACGCCGACGACGTGCGCCAGGCCGACGAGGCCCTCGAGCTCGTCTGGCTCCTCGGCAGCGCGCGCCCCCTGCGCGAGCTCGGGCGCTTCGCGCTCCCCGGCGAGCGGACCCTCGCCCGCCGCCACCGCGCCCGGGAGCTCCTCCGCACGCAATGCGGGAGCGGCTACCACCCCTGCGGCACGGTGCCCATGGGCGACGCCGCGCGGCTCGCGGCGGGTGAGGCGGCCTGCGACGCCCGGGGCCGCGTGCGGGGTACGGAAGGCCTCCTCGTGGCCGACGCGAGCGCCTTCCCGACGGTGCCGAGCGCGAACACGATGCTGCCCACGCTGATGCTCGGCGAACGCTTCGGCGGGTGGATCCGCGACGGCGCGCTCGACTGAGCCCGCGTTCCGCCG
>JBCDGX010000262.1:0-7725 GCA_038750805.1 Myxococcota bacterium | reverse complement strand
TCGCGGGTCTCACGCTTCGCCCCTGGGCACGGAAGCCGCTGATCCCCGCGCCTCTCCGCTAGCGACGGCACGCCCCCCGGGCTCCGCCGAAGCGAGGCCCGAGGGCGTCTCGGAGCGCCCCGCGCTCAGCGGCCCAGGAGCCCCCGGGCCGTGCGGAAGAGCTCCGCGAGCTCCGCCCGCCGCTCGTCCCGCGACGCCTGCGCGCCGAAGGTCTCCTCGATGGCGTCGAGGTCCCCCTCGTCGGCGAAGGGGCTGCCCTTGAGGATCTCCGCGAGGGCCGCGACGGCCGACGCGAAGCGCGTGTCCGGGTCCACGAGCTCACTCTGCAGATCGGTCGGTGCGAGCGTGGCCGCCGTCTCCATGGCCGGGTCCTCGGCGCTCGCCGTGCGCTCCTTCCAGCGCACCTTCACGAGCACGATGTCGCCCGCGGCCACCTCGCGCTCGCCCTCGACGGGCTCCCCTTCGACGATGGGCGCGCCCTCGACCTCCGGCAGCGCGTCCCCGGCGAGCACGACCTCGTAGAGCGCTGTCACCCGATGCCCGGCGCCGACCTCGCCGGCGTCGACCACGTCGTTCCGGAAATCGTCGTCGGCGATGGCGCGGTTCTCGTACCCGAGGAGCCGGTAGCCCTCGACGTGCTCCGGGTTGAACTCGACCTGGATCTTCATGTCCTTCGCCACGAACGTGATGGTCTGGAGCAGGCTCTCGCTGGCGTAGCGGTCCGCGTGGGCCTCGCTCGCGATCACGCTGTAGATGCCGTTCCCGGCGTTCGAGACCCGCTCCATCATCGCGTCGTTCAGGTTGCCGCGGCCGAAGCCGAGGGCCGTGGGCGTCACGCCGGTCTCGCGCTTCTCCTCGATGAGCTCGACGAGCGCGTCGTCGGTCGAGGCGCCGACGTTGAAGTCGCCGTCCGTGCAGAGGACGACGTGGTTGAAGCCGCCCTCGACGAAGCCCGCCTCGGCCTGGGCGTAGGCGAGGTCGATGCCCGCGGCGCCGGCCGTGCTCCCGCCCGCGCTGAGGTTCGCGATGGCCTCGGCGATGGTGTCGCGTTCGCGCGCGTTCGTCGGCGGGAGGCGCACGCCAACGCGTCCGGCGTACGTGACGATGGAGATCGTGTCCGTCTCGTCGAGCTCGTCCAGGGCCCGCGTCAGGAGGCGCTGCACGAGCGGGAGCTTGTCCCGCGTGCTCATGCTCCCGGACACGTCCACGAGAAAGACGAGGTTCGTCGGGAGCTTCACGAGCTCCGGCGGCGCCGACGCCTGGATGCCGACGCGAAGCAGCGTGCGCCCCTCGCGCGCCATGGGATGCGCGCCCCAATCGAGGTCGATGGCGAAGGGCACCTCCGCGCCCGGCTCCGGCGTCGGGTAGGCGTAGGGGAAGGCGTTGACGTACTCCTCGAGGCGCACGCTCGTGGGGTTCGGGAGTGTGCCGTAGAGCCCGACGTCCCGGACGAAGATGTCATAGCTGGCCGTGTCGACGTCGGCGGCGAAGGTGCTGAAGGGGTCGTGGGCGGCCCGGGTGAAGGGGTTCGTGCCCACGTCCTCGAAGCGGTCGCCGGGCTCCGGCTCCGGCTCCTCGTCGTCCACGGGCGCGCCGCTGCCCCCGTCGCTTCCGGCGTCCGCGCCTCCGCCGAAAGAGCCGTCGTACGGCCCGCTCATGTCCGCGCTCCAGCGGCCCATGTCCGCGGCTCCGGCGTGCCCCGCGTCGTCCGCGCCGCAGCCGGCCACGGCCAGCGCGAGCGCTGCGCCCAGCGCGATTCGCGTGTGATCAAGCATCCAAGTCTCCCTCTCCGCCCAAGCGGCGGTCGGGAGACCCGTGTGCAAGAGCCGGACCTGGAACGAGCGTGCCAAGCCGTGCCGGCTCAGCTCTCCATCAGGAGCCCCTGCAGCTCCGCCGGCTCCACGCGGTACTCGGTGCCGCACCAATCGCAGCGCATGTCGAAGGGCTCGCGGTCCTTCAGGAGGTGCTCGATGTCACCGCGGCTCAGGGTGGCGAGGCTGCCCATGACCCGGGCGCGGCTGCACTCGCAGCCGAAGCGGAGCGTGCTGTCGCCGAGGCGCGTGTGCTCCATGCCGTAGAAGATCTCCTCGAGGAGATGGTCCGGCGAGGCGTCCGTCGCCCGGAGGCGCTCGCCGATGTTCATGAAATCGTCCTCGAGGCGCTGCGCCATGAGGCGCACGGGGCCCACGCGGTCCGGGGCCTCCGGGAGGAGCTGCACGAGGTAGCCGCCTGCCGCCACGACCGCGTCACCGTCCATGACCACGGCGACGCGCGCCATGGTCACGATCTGCTCGGACTGCTGCATGTAGGCCATCAGGCCCTCGTTGATGCCGCCGGCGCTCCAGGCCGGCACCTCGACCACGCCGCGATGGAGCTCGCCGTTCGGGAGCGAGCGCATCATCTGGAGCATGGCCCCGGGGCCGAGGTGGAAGGCCGGCGCGCCTTCCCGGCGCTGCACGAGCCCCCGGGTGATCCCCCCGGGGAAGGAGTCGGCGACGACCTGCCCCGAGCCCTCCGCGCCGCGAAGCACGATCTGCACCTTCAGCGTCGGCGCCATGGTCTCCCGGTAGAGGACGGCGGCCGTCATCAGCTCCCCGAGGGCCCGGGCCTCGGGCCCGCTCACCTCCTGGGCCGCGATGGCCCCGCGCACGGAGTCCGTCGTCCGCGCCGCGATGGTGCGGAGCGCCCCGTCGTCCGTCATGCCGCGAATCACCCGATCGCCCGTCGCCGTCTCGCTCACCCCGCGGTTCAACCCCAATCGACGCCCTCCCGCAAGGCGCCGGCGCGTCCCCCGCGAGACCCCCGGGCGCTTCCCTCCAGCGCGCCGGGCCGGTCCGTGGCAGGCTCGCGCCGGAGCAGTCCGGGCCTAAGCCCCCGCCAACTGCTGGAGAGCCCCATGACTACCCACGACACCGTGCTCATCCCCGGCGACGGCATCGGCCCCGAGGTCGCCGACGCCGTCAAGACCGTCTTCGAGGCCGCCGAGGCCCCGGTGCGCTGGCACGAGCACCACGCCGGCGTCTCGGCCCTCTCCACCGACGGCGAGGTCCTCCCCCCGAGCACCGTCGAGGCCGTCCGCGAGCACACGGTCGCCCTGAAGGGGCCGTGCACGACGCCCGTCGGTCGCGGCTTCCGCTCCGTGAACGTCCAGCTCCGCAAGGAGCTCGAGCTCTACGCCTCGGTCCGGCCCGTGCGGACCCTCCCGGGCGTGAAGACGCGCTACGAGGACGTGGACCTCGTCATCCTTCGCGAGAACACCGAGGGCCTCTACAGCGGCATCGAGAACGAGGTCACGCCCGGCGTCGTGACGAGCCTCAAGGTCGTCACCGAGCGCGGGGTCACGCGCTTCGCGAAGTGGGGCTTCGAGTACGCGCGGCGGCGCCAGCGCCGGAAGGTCACGGCCTTCCACAAGGCGAACATCATGAAGCTCGGCGACGGGCTCTTCGTGCGCGCGACCCGCGACGTGCGCGAGCAGGGCGGCTACACGGACGTGCCCTACGACGAGATGATCATCGACGCGGGTGCCATGCGCCTCGTGCAGGACCCCTCAAACTTCGACGTGCTCCTGCTTCAGAACCTCTACGGCGACGTCTTCAGCGACCTCTGCGCCGGCTTCATCGGCGGCCTCGGCGTCGCGCCGGGCGCGAACATCGGCGACGACTACGCCATCTTCGAGGCGGTGCACGGCTCGGCGCCGGACATCGCGGGCAAGGGCATCGCCAACCCGCTCTCGCTCCTCATGAGCGGCGTCATGATGCTGAACCACCTCTTCGAGACGACCGGCGACGACGCCTGCAAGGCCGCCGCCGAGAAGATCAAGGGCGGCTACAACCAGGCCCTCGAGGACGGACAGAAGACCGGTGATCTCGGCGGCCCCCTCGACACGAAGGGCTTCGCTGCGGCCATCGTCGAGCGCCTGTGAAGCTCGTCCTCGTCGATCGAAGCGCCAACCTCGTCGGCGCCTGGGGCCGGGCCTTCGCGGACGTCCGGGGCGTCGAGGTGAGGCGTGGGGACTACCTCGGCGGCGCGGCCGACGCGATCGTCAGCCCGGCGAACTCCTTCGGCTACATGGACGGGGGCGTGGACCTCGCGCTCCGGAGCGTGCTCGGCAAGAACCTCGAGGTGGCGGTGCAGACTGCCATCGCGAAGGAGCGCCACGGCGAGCTGCCGGTCGGGGACGCGCTCGTGGTGGCGACGGGCGACGCGCGCCTTCGCCACCTCGTGGTGGCGCCGACCATGCGCGTCCCCTCGCGCGTCGACGAGACGCTGAACGCCTACCTGGCCTTCCGCGCGGCGCTGCTCGTCACGCGGGAGCTCGCGGGCGAGGACGAGGACTTCACGCTCCGCTGCTGCGGCCTCGGGACCGGCGTGGGGGCCATGCCGGCGCGGCGCTGCGCGGTGCAGATGCGCGCGGCCTACCGGAAGGTCTTCGAGGACCCGGCCATCGCGAGCCCCAACGAGACCCTCGCGCTCCACCGGGCGCTCCTCGGCGCATGAGCCGGCTGGCGCCGCCGGCGCGGCTCGCCCTCGCGCACACGGGCGCCTGGGTCGGCGAGCGCACGCTCGTGGTCGATCCGCCGGCCGGCGCCGCGAAGGAGCTCGCCGCGACGGGGGCGACGCTCTTCACCTTCGACGAGGCGACCCGGCGCCGGGCGGAGGTCCCCGTGGAGGCCGGCGCGACGCTCCCGGCGGGCCCCTTCGACGCGGTGCTCGTCTTCCAGCCGAAGGGATCGAGGCGCCGGGATCTGCTGCTCGCGTGGGGCCCGCAGGTGCTCGCCGAGGGTGGCCGCCTCGCCTTCGTCGGGCACAACAAGGAGGGCATCCAGCCGACGCGGAAGCGGCTTCGGCCGGCGGCCGTGCACAGCGGGCATCACGCGAAGCTCCTCGTCGCGTTCCCCGAGACGGCGCCGCGCCTCGACGACCCGCTCGCGGGCTGGTGGAGCGGGTACGACCACCCCGCGGGCTTTCGCGTGGCGGGGCTCCCGGGGGTCTTCAGCGAGGACCGGCCGGACCCGGGCTCGCTCGCGCTCCTCGAGGCCATGGAGGACGTCGGCCCGCGGGTGCTCGACCTCGGCGCGGGGGCCGGGGTGCTCGGGACGGCGTTGGCGCGGCGCACGGAAGGCACGGCGCTGACGCTCGCCGAGACGGACCACCTCGCCCTCGCGGCCGCGGCGCGCACGGCGCGGGAGGCCGGCGTCGCGGCCGAGGTCGTCGCGGCAGACGTCTACGCGGGGGTCGCGGGTCGCTTCGACACGCTCGTCATCAACCCGCCCTTCCATCGCGGCGTCCGGACCGACTACGGGGTCGCGGCGCGCATGCTCGGGAGCGCGCCGGCGCACCTGGCGGAGGGCGGCGCGCTCTGGGTCGTCGCGAACCGGCACCTCCCCTACGGCGAGGCGCTCGCGGCGACCTTCGAGGCCGTCGAGGAGCGCCGGGACGACGGCCGCTTCCGCGTCTGGCGCTGCGCCGCGCCGCGCCGGGCCACGGGCTGAGGCGGCTGGCGGACGCGCCGCGACGCGCTCCGGGGGGAGACCGCCTTCAACTCGCTGCGGCGGCGGTGCACCCGGCCCGCGCGGTGCCCGCGGAAGGCCGCGGCGCCACGCGAGCCGCTTCCCCTCGCCCCCTCCTCGCCCCGGACGCGGCGAGCGTCGCCTTCGGGCGCCCTCATGTCGGCCCGAGAGGCCCCCTCCCGGCTCCCCGAGGCCGCGAAGGCGCGTCCGTGGCCCTCACCCGTTCGGGGTGGGCTGCGCCGAAGCGAGGAGGGGCTCTTCCGAGGCGAGGAGGGGCTCACGAAATTGCAGGGGGCCCTTCGACGAAGGGCAGGAGGTCATCGACGAAGGGCGATCTCCCCTCGAGCGACGCGACGGCGGAAGCGCGGCACGGCTGGAGCCGTGTGCCCGAAGCCGACGTGGCCTTGCGGGACGCCTGGAGCACCCGATCGGCGGCCGGCCGCAGGCCGATGAACGGCGTAGGTGCCGGAGCGGCGACGCCCGGCGCGGGGAGCGGCCCCCGCCCTTTCAGGCGCAGTCCGGGTCGAAGACGTCGGCGAGGCCGTCGCAGTCGTCGTCGGCGAAGTTCGAGCAGTCCTCGGTCGCGTCCGAGTTCACGTCCGGGTCCGAGTCGTCGCAATCGAAGCAGCCCGGCGCGGACGCGGGCACGCAGCGAACGTCCGGACAGCCATCGGCGTCGCGGTCTCTCGGCACATGCAAGCACTCCCCCGTGTCCGGGTCGCAGGCGTCCGAAGTGCACGCATCTCCGTCGCTGCAGCTCAGCGGAGTGCCATCGACGCAGCCCAGCGCGAGGTCGCAGGTCTCCGGGCCGTTGCAGGAGTTCCCGTCATCGCACGCCGCGTCGTCCGTCGTAAGGGGCCCGCATTCGGCGGTCGCTTCGTCGCAGGTCCGAGAGGTGCACGCGAACTCCACCCTGCACGGCGAAGGGCCCGCGATGCAGAAGCCTCCGCGGCAGCGTTCGGGCCCCGTGCAGAAGCACCGGTCGTCGCATTCGCCGTTCGACGTGCAGCTCAGCCCGATGGTCAATCCGCAGACGCGCGGCGTCGCGGCGTCGCCCAGGTCCATACCCCCGCCGTCGACGGCCGCGTCGGGCCGCCCGGCGTCGCCGGACCCCGCGTCCGGACCCCCGTCCTCGCCGCCCCCGGCGTCGGCGCTCACCTCGCCGGCCTCGTCCGCCCCGAGGTCCGCCACGGGGCCGACCACGATCGGGTCCGAGCATCCGAGCGCCAGCGCCCACACCACCCACGACCCACGCATGCCCCCGAGTGGCCCCCGGGCGTACTCCCCGTCAGCGCTTCTGGCGCGTCGATCCCCCTCCGCCCATGCTCCGGCCCGTGCCCCCCGCCGCGAGCGACACCGACGTCGTGGCTCGGCGCGCCGGGCTCCTCGCCGTCGGCACGCTGAGCTCCCGGATTCTCGGCGCCGTCCGCGACGCCGTGATCGCGGCCACCTTCGCCGTCGCCTCGACCGACGCCTTCTGGCTCGCCTTCACCATCCCGAACGCGCTCCGCGTGCTCCTCGGCGAGGGCGCCGTGAGCGGGGCCTTCGTCCCGGTCTTCACGGAGGTGCGCGAGCGCTCCGGCCCCGACGCCGCCCGGCGCTTCTACGCGCGCCTCGCCGGCGCCATGCTCGTGGTGCTCGCGCTCGTCGGCGGCCTCGGCGTCGTGCTCGCGCCGGCGCTGGTGCGCCTCTACGCCGCGGGCTTCGACCTGGAGACCACGGCGCTCACCGTCGAGCTCACGCGCTGGGTCTTCCCCTACATCACGCTCATGGGCGCGGCGGCGCTCGTCACGGGCGCGCTCCACGCGAGCGGGCGCTTCACGGCGCCGGCCTTCGCCCCCGTGCTCCTCAACGTCGCCTTCATCGCCGCGGCCTTCGGCCTTCGCGAGGTGGCCGTGGGGCTCGGGCTCCCGCCCATCGGCGCCCTCGCGCTCGGGGCGCTGGCGGGCGGCGTGCTCCAGCTCGTGGTTCAGCTCCCGAGCCTCCGCGGCGCGGGGCTCCTCGTGCGCCCGGTCCCGGCCTTCGGCGACCCGGACGTGCGCCGCGCCTTCGGGCGGCTCCTTCCGCTCCTCGCGGGCCTCGGCGTGTACCAGCTCAACGTGCTGATGAGCCGGCAGCTCGCGAGCTTCCTGCCCGCGGGCTCGCTGAGCTACCTCTTCTACGGCCAGCGCCTCGTCGAGATCCCGCAGGGCATGTTCGCCCTCGCCATCGGCTC
>JBCDGX010000261.1:0-7748 GCA_038750805.1 Myxococcota bacterium | reverse complement strand
CGACGCGCCGGGCGTGACGCCGACCGCCGCGAGGTCCACGGGCTCGCCCGCGAGGCCCATGAAACCGCTCACGCGGAGCGCGCCGGCGCCCGTCGCGACGATGGCCGCGCCGTCCTCGACGGAGAGCACGGTGCCCGGCGCCTCGGAGACGCTGTCGAGGTCCCGCTCCGCCTCGGTGAGGAGGAGCGGCGTGTCGCCGACGAAGACCTTCGGGACCGCGACCGGGTTCGGGTAGCGGCCGTGGTCGAGGGCCCGCACGAGCGCGTCGATGCGATGCGCCGGGTCGGCGAAGTCGATGGTCGAGGCGCCGGCCGGGCGGTGGTCGCGGCCGTAGTAGCTGCGCCGGGAGAGATCCTGCGCGCGGCGGGGCACCTCGCCCTCGCCGAGCTTCGCCACCATTTCACCGAAGGTCTCGGCGCCGAGCTCGTAGCAGCGCGTGTTGAGCGTCAGGCAGCTCTCGCGGTCCGCCAGCTCGAAGAGGCGCTGGGCGAGGAGGTCGCCCTCGTCGATGCCGCCCTCGATGAGGTGCCAGCTCACGCCGTGCGTGCGCTCGCCCTCACGGATGGCCCATACGGGCGCGTTCAGGCCGGCGTACTGGGGCAGCGGGCCGTCGTGGAAGTTCACCGCGCCCTTCTGCGCGAGGGACACCACCGCGTCGGGGATCACCTTCAGGTAGGCGATGCTGAAGAGCCAGTCGAAGGGCTCGCCGCCCAGGCGGTCGGCGAGGTCCTTCCCCGGCGCGTGAACGGGCAGGTCGCGACCCTCCGCCCAGCTCGCCAGCTCGGGGTTGTCCGTGATGACCGAGAGGACACGGTGGCCGGCGCCGAGGAGCTGCTCCGTGCACTGCACGAGCAGCGTGCCGTTGCCGATGACGTGACACGAGAAGGGGTGGGTCGCAGTCATGAATCGAGATCCTCTGGTGAGAGGTCAGGGCCCCACGCCGACGCCGGCGCCGCCGCCACCGCCGCCGTCACCCCGGATGAGCGCGACGCTCAGGCCGATGGTGAGACCGAGGGAGATGATCGGCGAGAGCACCGTCATGATGTCGCGGGTGCGCGCGAGACGGCTGGGGGCGACGTAGACGACGTCGCCGGGGGCGAGCACCGGGTCCGGCGCGTCGCCCTGGAGGAGGTCGTCGAGGTGGGCCTGGTAGACCTGCGGGCTCGCGTGGTCGCCGCGCACGACGACGATGTCGTTGCGGTCCGCATCCGTGGTCGGGCCGCCCGCGAAGGCGAGCGCACGCGTCAGCCGGAGGCCGGGGCGGTAGGGGAACGCGCCCGCCGAGCTGACCTCG
Organism: Myxococcota bacterium; assembly: GCA_038750805.1. GTDB lineage: Bacteria > Myxococcota_A > Polyangia > Polyangiales > Houyiibacteriaceae > CALCTH01. The sequence goes on along the minus strand of JBCDGX010000261.1, from coordinate 6,454 downwards.
CCGATGACGCTGACGAGCGAGTCGAAGAAGGGCGGGATGTAGAGGTGGTCGCCGGCGCGGACGTGGACGTTGTGCCGCTGGTCGCCCTCGACCGCGCGGCTGATGTCGACGGGCAGGGCCTCGCCGTCGCGCACGAGCCGGGCCGCGGAGAGGTCGCCCGCGGGGACGGCGATGTCCTCCTGGTCGACGGTGGCGATGCCGCCCGCCGAGGCGATCAGATCGGCCACGCGCGTGCCCGGAATGACCGCGTAGCGCCCGGGCGTCGCCACGGCGCCGAGCACGGTGGCCTGCTGACCCGTCGGCTCGGTGAGCACGAGCGTCGCGCGCACCGACTGATCGTAGAGGCGGAGGGCCTGCTCGACGGCGCGCTCGGCCGAGGTCAGATCCATCCCCGCGACGGGGACGTCACCGGCGAGGGGTACGTGAAGCACGCCGCGTGCATCGACCATGAGCCCCTCGACGTTGACCGTCTGCGCGCTGTCGAGGCGGAGCGTGACCACGTCGCCGGGGCGCAGGCTGAGCGGCTGGGCCACGTCGTCCGGCATGCCCGTCGTGTCCATCCCGTCGACGGGACGGAAGCTCGCGTCGGCTTCCGGCACGACCGGGATCGTCGGCAGTCCGCCGCAACCCGTGAGGTTGATCACGCATGCGCAGAGCAGGGAAACCCCGATAGTCTTGGCGAATTCGTCCGCCGACGAGGACATGGAACGAAGCATGGTGGAAGAACGCATTCTGTTCAAGGTTGAAATTTCCGCTGCGAGTGGCTAAACAGCATCATCGCTGCCGTACTACGGAAGTGTCCCACGTACGAGACCTACGGACGTGGAAGCATCACCGAAGAGGGTGGGAGGGCCAATGTTCCCCGGTGACTCACAAAAGGGCGGAATCATCCGCCCATACCACTCCACGCTAGTCCTTCTGCAGCGTCTGGCCGACGTTTGCATGATCGTCTTGGCTCATGTGGTCGCCGTCCGCCTCTACGACCACGCGAACTGGGTGCCCGCCTATACCGTCGCGGCGGTGAGCGCGGGCCTCCTCTTCCTATTCGCCGCGGAGGCTTTTGGCCTTTACCGGGGATTTCGCGGCGTGCCGCTTCGCCACGAGCTGGCTCGGGTCTGGGGCGCGTGGGCCATCGTCGTGGCCGCGCTCCTGCTGACGGCCTTCGCGCTCAAGCAGACGGCGACCTACAGCCGCGTCGCCAACTTCCTCTGGTTCCTCGGCGCCCCGACGCTGGTCAGCGTGGTCCGCACGGTGGCCCGGGCGACCTTGAAGGAGGCGCGGCGCCGCGGCCTGAACACCCGGCGCGTCGCCATCGTGGGCATGACCGAGATGGCGGAGCGCGTGGCCAAGCGCATCCGCGAGACGCCCTGGCTCGGCCTCGAGCTCGACGGCGTCTACGAGGACCGGGCCCTCGACCGCTGCCACGAGGTGCGGACCAGCATCGCGGGGCTCTCGGGCAACTTCAGCCAGCTCGTCGAGCGGGCGAAGGCCGGCGAGCTCGACGGCGTCTACATGTGCCTGCCGCTGAAGGCCGAGCCGCGGGTCAACGAGCTCCTTCGCCAGCTCGCGGACACCACGGCGAGCGTCTACTACGTGCCGGACTTCTACGCCTTCGACCTGCTCCACGGTCGCTGGAGCCAGCTCGGCGAGATCCCCCTCGTCAGCGTCTTCGAGACGCCCTTCCAGGGCACGGACGGCTGGCTGAAGCGCCTCGAGGACATCGTGCTCGGCACCTGCGCCCTCGCCGTGGCCGCCATCCCCATGCTCTTCATCGCCATCGGCGTGAAGGTCACGAGCCGGGGCCCGGTGTTCTTCCGCCAGCGCCGCTACGGCCTCAACGGTGAGGTCATCGACGTGCTCAAGTTCCGCTCGATGACCGTCATGGAGAACGGCGACGACGTGAAGCAGGCCACCAAGGGCGACAAGCGCATCACGCCCTTCGGCCGCTTCCTCCGGCGCACCAGCCTCGACGAGCTCCCGCAGCTCTTCCACGTGGTCAGCGGCTCCATGAGCCTCGTCGGCCCGCGTCCCCACGCCGTGGCGCACAACGAGCTCTATCGGAAGCGCATCCACGGCTACATGCTCCGCCACAAGGTGAAGCCGGGGCTCACGGGCTGGGCTCAGGTCAACGGCTGGCGCGGCGAGACGGATACGCTCGACAAGATGGAGAAGCGCATCGAGCACGACCTCGACTACATCCGGCGCTGGAACCTGCTCTTCGACCTGCGCATCGTCTTCATGACGTTCTTCAGCCGCTCCGTGCACAACAACGCGCGCTGAGCGCGAGCCCCCGAAGGCGAAGCGGGCGGTCCTCCGAGAGGGCCGCCCGCCAACGCGTCGAGGCTCCGGTCCCCCTCAGGGGCGGCCGTCGCCGAAGTTGAAGCGGATGAAGTCCGAGTAGTAGTTCTTCCGGTCGACGCCATCGCGCCCGCGCAGCCGGTTGATCACGTTGAAGGTCGAGAGCCCGGTGATGTGCGCGACGTTCGCGGCCCAGGCGTAGCCCTTGCCGTGGTTCTTCACGAAGTAGTGGCGCCGGCTCTCGAACCAGAAGCGCGGCATGGGCTTCTCGTTGTCCTTCATGCCCGTCGACACGGAGCCGATGTGCGTCGTCTGGCTCTCCACGACGTAGTAGATGCGGTACCCCGCGAGGCGCATACGCCGGCAGAGGTCCGTCTCCTCGAAGTAGAGGAAGAAGGTCTCGTCGAAGAGACCGACCTCCTCGAGCACGCTCCGGCGGATCATCAGGGACGCACCGGCGGTCCAATCGACCTCCCGCGTCTCCGAGGGGATGGGCCGGATGGCGACCTCGCGCTCCTTGAAGAGGCGCGCGACGACGCCGAGGCGGAAGCCCGCGATCACCTCGCTCTCGAAGGTCGGGAAGCGGAAGGCCGTGTTGTGCGGCTCCCCGTCCGGCCCGTGCAGCGCGCTCCCCGCCGCCGCGGCGTCCGGGGTGCGCTCCATGAAGTCGACGAGCGCCGCGATGGAGCCTTCGTCCGGCCGCGCGTCCGGGTTCAGGATGTAGAGGTAGTCGGGCGGGCTCGGGTCCCTTAGCGCCGCGCGGATGCCGATGTTGTTGCCCGCGCCGTAGCCGCCGTTGCGGCCCGCGTGGGTCACGCGCACGTCGCTCCAGCCGTGCTCGCGCACGGCCTTCCGGAGCTTCTCGTAGGACCCGTCCCGCGAGTCGTTGTCGACGATGTGCACGTAGCTCCCGGGGTACGCCGCGAGCTGCGCGCGCGCGGCCTCGGTGGCCTGCACGGCGAGGTCCGGGGTCTTGTAGTTGAGGACGATGCAGACGATCGAAGGCATCGAGTCGCTCCGGTGGGGGTTCGGGCTCATTGCGCCGCGGCGCGATCCGCGTCGCGACGTCCGCGCTGCTTCGCGTCGGCCGCCTCGATGACGTCGCGGATGCGTCGAGCCAGCACGCGGACGTTCGGCTCGAGCACCATCGAGTCATGGTCCCCGGGCACCTCGGTGACCACCACGTCGCTCACGTGCTGGTTCCAGCCGTTGTCCTCGAGGATGAGGTGCTTGTACTGGTTGAGCAGGCGGCCGTCCTGCAGGTCGTAGCGGACGGGCAGCGGCGGGCGGAAGAGGTGCAGCGTGCCCTCCCAGGGCTTCACCTCGTAGCGCTGGAGCGCCCGATAGAAGGCCTCCTCGATGGCCTCGTCGTGGAACTTCTCCTGCGTCGTGTCCGGCTCGGCGTCGTCGAAGCGCTTCCGGAGCCGGCCCATCTCGTGCTCCCACTTCCCAAGTGCCCACTCGGCGACGAAAGAGGCGCCCTTCTCCTCGAGTTCGAGGCGCTTGATGAGGATGCGGTCGCGGACGCTCAGCTCCGCGGCCGGGAGCGGGACCGGCGTGTCGAGCATGACCGTGAGCCCGACCTCCTCACCGGCGGCCTCGAGCCGCCGCGTGATCTCGTAGGCCGTGATGCCGCCGCCGGAGAACCCGCCGAGGTAGTAGGGCCCGTGCGGCTGCACGGTCCGCATCTCGGCGATGTAGGCCTCGGCCATCTCCTCGAAGGTCTCGTGCGGCGCCTGGTCCCCGTAGAGGCCGCGGGCCTGGAGACCGTAGAAGCGCCGATCGGTGCCGATGAGGTGCGCGAGGTGCCGGAGGTTCAGCACGTTGCCGAACATGCCGGCGACGATGAAGAAGGGCGTCTTCGGCCCGCCGTCCCCGGCGTGCATCGCGACGAGGTGCGTGTAGCGCGTGCGCGGCGCCTTCTCCTCCGTCGGGGCGTCGCCGCGGTCGCCGATGGCGTCCTTGATGAGCTCCGCGCAGGTCTCGATGGTCGGCGCCTCGAAGAGCGCCGAGATCGGGAACTCGACCGCGTAGGCCTTCTTGATGCGCGCGAAGAGGCGCACGGCGATGAGCGAGTGTCCGCCGAGGTCGAAGAAGCTGTCCTGCACGCCGACCTGATCGACGCCGAGCAGGTCCTGCCAGAAGCCGACGAGGGTCTTCTCGACCTCGTCCCGCGGCGCGACGTAATCCGCCGCGAGGTCCGGTCGCGCGAGCTTCAGGCCCGAGTCCGCCGTGGCGCTCCCGGCCGTGCTCGCCGCCTGGAGGACGAGGGTCGGGAGGTCCATGGAGCTCACGAAGACCTCGGGGAGCGGGGGCCCCGCGAGAACGCGCTCGAGCGCGTCCATGCCCTCCGCCGGCAGGATGCCCCGGGCGAGGTTCGCCGCGAGCTGCTGCTCCGCCGGCGAGAGCTCGCGCGCGCCGTCCTCCTCGTCCCAGTCGACCTCGCTCGCCGCGGGCTTGAGGGAGCCGAAGTCGAGCTTGCCGTCCGTCCGCCGTAGCCCGAGGCCGTCCACCTCGACGCAGACGTTCCCCTGCGCGTCGGCGAGCACGACGTCGAAGAAGACGAAGTCCGCGTCCGCCGTCGCGCGGCCGCGCGTGCGCACCCAGCTGACGATGTTCGCGGGCAGGTCCGCGTAAGCCCGGAAGCGCTCGTAGGAGACGGGCACGTAGAGCTGCTCCGCGCCGTAGCCCTCGATGAGCTCCATCGCCCAGCCCGTCGCGATGTCGAGGAGCGCCGGGTGCAGGCCGAAGGCCTCGGTCTCGGCCTCGAAGGCGGCCGGGAGCGCGAGGCGGCCGAAGGCCTCCCCGAGCCCGAAGGAGCCGCTCTGGAGCACGCGCCAGCGCGGACCGAAGCGGAGGTGCCGCTCCTGCGCCGTCCGGATGCCGTTCGGATCGGCGTCGAGATGGCGCTTGTTGCAGCGCGCCTCGATGGTGGCGACGTCGAGCGGCTCCGGGTCGGCGAGCGGCCGGAGCGAGATGCCCGCCTGGGCACAGAGCGTCGTGCCGCGCCGGTCCCCGTCGACGACGCCGCCGCGGATCTCCGCCGCGTAGCCGCGGGCGCTGGGCCGGAGCTTCACGAAGAGGTCCCGCTCCTTGCCATCGGCCACCGCGAAGGGGCGGAGGAAGAAGAGGTCCTCGACCTCGAAGGCCCCGGGCTCGCCGCTCGCGCGGAGCGCCGCCCGGAGGAGCTCGAGGTAGCCGGTTCCGGGCACGAGGGCCTGGCCCTTGAGCGTCCGGTGCCCGTCGAGCACCCAGTCCCGATCGGTCGAGAGCGTGCCGCGGAGCACGGACTCGCGCCGGGCGTCGCGCACGCGCGCGTCGAGGAGCGAGTGCGCGGGCTGCGTGCCCACGCGCTCGCCGACCGCGACGCCGTCGTCCGGGCGCATGGCCTCCGCCGCCATGCCGACCTCGTTCCAGATGCCCCAGTGCAGCGAGAGCACCAGCGTCTGCTGGCCACGCCGGCTGTGGGCGTAGGCGTCGAGGAAGGCGTTCGCGGCGACGTAGTCGACCTGACCCGTTGGCGCCGTGGCCGTCGAGGTCGAGCTGAAGAGGATCATGAAGTCGAGGGGGAGCTCGCCGAAGACCTCGTCGAGCACGCGCGTGCCCTGGATCTTCGGCTCGAAGACGCGCTCCACGCTCTCGAGGGTCTTCAGCGCGAGGAGATCGTCCTCGACGACGCCGGCGGCATGGAAGAGCCCGTCGATGCGGCCGAAGCGCTCCATGGCGGCGTCGCGGACGCGCTCCATCTCCTCGACGTTGGTCACGTCCGCGCCGAGCACGAGGACCTCGCCGCCGGCCTCCTCGATGGCGAGGAGGCGCCGGAGCCGCTGGCTGATGCGGTCCTCGGCGCCGTGCTGCGCGATCCACGTGTCCCACTGGTCGCGCGCGGGGAGCGTCGAGCGGCCGAGGAGCACGAAGCGCGCGCGGTAGCGCGACGCGAGGTGCTCGGCGATGGTCAGGCCGAGGCCGCCGAGGCCGCCCGTGATGAGGTACACGCCCTCGTCCCGGAGACGCCGCGAGCCCGTGTCGGAGGGCTCGAGGGCCATCGGAACGAACGTCCGGGTGAGCCGACGATCACCGCGGAGCGCGACGACCTCGTCGCCCCCCGGGGCGCGAAGCTCGTCCTCGAGCCGCGAGGCCAGGGCGTCGAGCCCGG
>JBCDGX010000260.1:0-7751 GCA_038750805.1 Myxococcota bacterium | reverse complement strand
TGCAGCGTCGAGGTCATGAAGGGCGCGGCGGGCGAGCGCTTGAACTGCTTCCGCTCCACGCTCGCGACGCGGAACGCCGAGCTCTTCAGCGCGGCGCCGAGGGCCTTGGCCTCCGCCTCGCCGAGGGCGACGAGGCCCTCCTTGTTCAGCTTGCCGTCGTCGCCGAAGTCCCGGCCCGTCGCGACGCGCGCGCCATCGACCTCCACGAGCGTCGCCGTGAGCTCCTCGCCGGCGTCCGTCTTCAGCGCGGCCTCGAGGTCCCAATAGCTCGCCTTTCGGAAGGCGATGCGCTCGCGCTCCCGCTCGACGATGATCCGCGTCGCCACGGACTGGACCCGGCCCGCGCTCTTCGCGCGCCCGCGGCGCTGCACGACGCCGCTCATCGCGAAGCCGTAGAGCCGGTCGAGGATGCGCCGCGCCTCCTGGGCGTCGACGAGGTCCTTGTCGATCTCCCGGGGGTTCGAGACGGCCTTCTCGATCGCTCCCTTGGTGATCTCGTGGAAGACCATGCGCTTCACGGGCACGCGCGGCTTCAGCACCTCGAGGAGGTGCCACGCGATGCTCTCGCCCTCGCGGTCTTCATCGGTCGCGAGCAGGAGCTCGTCGCTCGCCTTCAGCTCGCGCTTGAGCTTCGTGATCTGCTGCTTCTTGTCGCCGCTCACCACGTAGATCGGCTCGAAGTCGTTCTCGACGTCGACCGCGAACTTCTGGATGTACTTGCTCTTCTTCTTGAGCTCCTTGGAGAGCTCCGTCGGCCGCGCGAGGTCGCGGATGTGGCCGACGCTGGACTCCACCACGTAGCCATCACCGAGGAACTTCTGGATGGTGCTGGCCTTGGCGGGGGACTCGACGATGACGAGGGAACGCGACACGGAGCTCCTGGATCTCGAAAGGGGTGAAGGGCGCGCGCGGGGCGCCGGCTCTCATACTTCCAGTGGGGGCACCTTGGGTAGAGCGACGTCCGACCGCAAGGGTGGGGGGGCTTCCCCGGCATGCCGGCGAGGCCCCGTCTCGAACGCGAACGCCCCGGCCGCGCGCGCGCGGACGGGGCGTCTCGGGGGGACCGTGAGCAGCCTCAGGCCGTGACGGGGGCTTCCTCGTCGCCGAACGCGCCGGCGGCCTCGCGCTCGGCCCGCTTCGCCTCGAACTCGGCGGCGCAGGTCGGGCAGGAATCGGCTTCCTTGGCGATCTCGTACCCGGCGCCGCCGGGATCGTCGAAGCTCTTCATCTTGCGTCCGACGCGGAGGCGGTTGGCCTTCGGGCGGCTCGGGTACTCGGTCGGACGGGCCTCGGTGGTCACCTTCACGACGGGGGTACGGGGGGGCTGGACGACGTTGCAGAGCTCGCAGCGGTACATGATTGAGTGGGCCGGGCGTTAGGTGGGAGCGGAACGATGAATGGCCGGGCGGCGCCCGGGCCGGAGGGCGTAGCGCAGGGCGCTCCTCTCGGCAACGGGGCTCTGCGACCGGTCCGCCCGGCGCCTTCGCCGAGGGCTCCGGGGAGACGCGGACCGTTCTGGCCGCTCGGCGCCCCGGCTGCGGCCGATCAGGTCTCTTTGTGAGCCCGTGGTGCGTCCGTCGCTCAAGGTCCCGCGACGACCGTCCGATATCCCGTGGTTGGAGACCATCGTGATCGGCTCGACCCCCGGACGCGGACGCCTCGATATCGCGCGCCGCCTCGACTTTCAGGACGCCCAGCGCGCTCGCAACGACGAGCAGCGCCGCGTGCCCGGGTCCGAGGTGCAGGTGCGTCGCGACGAGGCCGCCGCCGAGGTCGAGGTCGGCGACGACCGGCGCGTCCGTGGCGTCGACGGGAGCGAGCAGAGCGCCCGCGCCCGCTACATGGAGAGCGGGCTCGGCATGCCCCAGCGGGAGATGCCCGGCGAGCGCGTCGGCGCCGTCGACGTGGCGCCCCTTCGCCTGCCGGGCACGCCGAGCGAGGGAGAGTCGCCGGAGCTACGCCTCCCGGGGACGCCCGGCGAGACCGCCGAGGCCGACGCGCCCCGGCTGCCCGGTACGCCCGACTCCCAGCGCCCGGCCCCCGAGGGCCTCGCCGCCCGCACGCCCGTCGACGGCCCCTCGCCGACCCCGGAGGCCGGCGCGCCGCTCGCGCCGCCGACCACCACCGAGGCGACCGAGGTCGTGGAAGGCGCCGAGGCCGAGGAGCGCGGCTCGGAGCCGCCCGCCGGCACCGAGGAGCTCTCCGACGCGGAGGAGCGCCGCGTCCAGGAGCTGAAGCAGCGCGACTCCGAGGTGCGCCGCCACGAGATGGCCCACGTCGTCGCCGGCGGCCCCTACACGGGCGCCCCGAGCTACGAGTTCGAGCGCGGCCCGGACGGCCGCGCCTACGCCGTCGCCGGGAGCGTGCCCGTCGACGTCTCCCCGGTGCCCGGCGACCCGCAGGAAACCATCGAGAAGATGCGTCAGGTGAAGCGGGCGGCCCTGGCCCCCGCCGAGCCCTCGAGCGCCGACCGGCGCGTGGCGGCCCAGGCCGATCAGGCCGCCGCCAAGGCCCGCGTCGAGCTCCGCCAGCAGCGCGTCGACGAAGCCGAAGTGCGCGCCGCCCAGGCCGAGGCCCAGACCTCCGGCGAAGGCCTCGAGGTGGGCGCGGGCGAGCCCCGCGGCGCCCGGGCCACGGTGATGACCTTCCAGGCGCTCCGCGCCTACGGCTCCCAGCAGCTCCAGCAGGAGCGGGGCGTGCTCGAGACCGAGCGCGGGACCCTCGAGTCCGGGGCCGAGGTGCTCGAAGCGCCGACCACCACGCTGCGCACGGAGCGGCAGACCGTCCGCGTGCGCGCGCCCCTCGAGACCCCGCGCGAGGCCGCCATCGCGGCGCCCGCGGAGCTCCCCGCGCCCCGCCCGGCGCCCACGCCTTCGGCGACCGCGGACGGTTCCCTCGGCCAGCCCGACGGCTGAGGCCTACTCGCCCGCGAGGAAAGCCGCCGGGGCCGTCGTCAGGTTCCAGGTGATCATCGAGCGCGGCGTCTCGCGGGAGTGGATGACCTCCCGGCGCGCCCGACCGTTCACCCAGACGTAGCGGCGGAGCTCGCCGTCGTTGTCCGAGGCCACGTAGAGCTCGTCGCTGCCGTTCCCGTCGAGGTCGGCGAGGAGCGAAGTGTGCTCGAAGCCGCCGCTGTCGCGGTCGATGGACTCCTTCGACCACTCGCCGCGCGGGTTCGTGCCCGGGCGGAGCAGCCAGAGCCCCCGGCTGAAGCTCGCGGCGACCATCTCCATCTTCCCGTCTCCGTCGATGTCGCCGACGGTCAGGAAGCGCATCAGGTGATCGCCCTCGATGCGGGCGATGACGACGCCGGCGTCGGGGGGCGTGTTCGCATCGTAGCGGCGGATCTCCACGGGCTCGCGGATCTGGAGCTGGCCGTTGTCGCGGCTCGTGAGGCCCTCGACGGACACGTAGAGCTCGTCCCGGCCGTCACCGTCCGCGTCGCCGACCCAGATCTCCTTGGCGTGGCGGTTCCCGAGGTCCGCGACGACGGTACGGCCCTCGCCATCCTTCGGCACGTAGCGGACGACCTCGCCGGACTGCTCGACGCCGACCTGGTTCGGCTCGCTCGGCGTGGCGTAGACCTCGAGGGTCCCGTCGCCGTTCAGGTCCCCGAGCTCGATCTCGTGCACGAAGGTGTTCTCGCGCCGGTCGAGGCGGTTTACCTCCCAGCCCGCGTCGGTCTGGCGGAGCGCGGCGACGACGCCTTGGTCGTGGGTGGCGATGGCGAGCGCGGGCTTGCCGTCCCCGTAGAGGTCGCCGACCTCCACGTCGCGCATGCGGTCGATGCGCCCGCCGAAGGCCTCGGTCCAGAGCGTCTCGGCGGCCCAGCCGTCGCCGTCGGGCTTCCAGCGCTTCACGAAGGCGCCCATGCCCCCGATGGTGATCAGCGCGTCGTCGAGGAAGACGCCCTTGTGGAAGACGTTGCTGTCCGGGTCCGTGATCGCCGTGACCCGCCACTCGCCGCCGCGGCGAACGAGCATCTCGAGACGCGCGGGCGCCGGCCGCACGTAGCGTCCCCGATCGTCGGCGGAGAAGGGCGAGTAGCCGATGAGGAGCCCTGTCGGAAGGTCGTCGGGCACGGCCGTCGGGTCCGCGGCGGGCTCGGGCGTCGGCGCGTGAGCGGGCGTCTCCGCGCTCATGGCGGAGGCGGAGGCGCCGGTGGCCGGCGTCGGGTCGGGCTCCTTCTCGCCGCCGCCGCAGGCGATCAGCAGAGGTAGCAGGAGGGAGACCAGGCGGAGGGTGCGGGTCGCGCGCATGGAGCGGAGCTACCAACGCGCGGATCGGCAGGCAAACTTCCGCACCTCGTTCGCGTCAGCGGCGCTTGTCCGGGGGCGCCGCCATCGACGCGAGCTCCTCGGCGTCGCGTGCGTCGAAGGCGAGGAAGGAGGCCGGCGTGAACTGACCGCAGGCGCGGCAGCGGATGCCGCCCTCCTCGGGCTCGACGTCGCCGCTATCGCAATGAAGGCAGACCTTCCCCGAGCGCAGCGCCTCCATCTGCTTCCGCTGGCCGGCGACGCGCAGCTGGTAGGCGATGAACCCACCGACGGCGACGACCCCTGCGAAGATCAGCTTCATCATCCCCTTCGAGATCATCGGATCAGCCCCCTCGTTTCGCCTCCGGCCGAGCTCGGCGCGCCCGACGCGCTTCGCGACCGACTGGAACGTTCCATTCGCCGCTTCCTACCACGCCCGGAGGCGCGGGCGGAGAGAGCTCGGGTCCCGGGCGCTAGGGCTTGCGCCGGCGACGCAGGGTGGCAAGGAGCCCGGTTCCATGTCGCGCACGCCTGCGGATTCGACCCGGCGCACCGAGGGCCTCGAGGGGCGACCCCGGGCCGTGCTCCTCGGCGTGCAGCTCCCCGAGGTGAGCGACGCCGAGCTCGCCTCGAGCCTTGACGAGCTCGCGCGGCTGGCGACGACCCTCGGCCTCGAGCCCATCGCCCGGGTGACGCAGCGGCGGGACCGGCTCTCGGCGGCGGCGGTGGTCGGCGAGGGGAAGCTGAAGGAGCTCGCGCGCTGGACCGGCGGGCGCGGGGCCGTGCCGACGCCAGGCCCGCCGGGCACGCACGGCGGCAAGAAGCGCTTGGAGCGCGAGGACGGGGACGACGAGCGCGCCGAGGATGCCGACGACGGGCTCCCGCAGGACGAGCGCGCCACCGTCGTGCTCGTCGACCACGAGCTCAGCCCCCGCCAGGCGCGCAACCTCGAGCGCGCGGTGGGCGCGGAGGTCGTCGACCGGAGCTCGCTGATCCTCCGCATCTTCCAGCGTCATGCGCGCACCCGCGAGGCGAAGCTCCAGATCGAGATCGCCCGGCTGAGCTACGACGCGCCGCGGCTCCGCGAGAGCCCCGGCGGGCGGGACCGGCAGCGTGGCGGCATTGGCGGCAAGGGGGCCGGCGAGTCGGCCCTCGAGCTCGACCGGCGGCGCATTCGCGACCGCATCGCCGAGCTCCGGAAAGAGCTCGCGGGCATCTCCGCGGAGGACGCCGTGCGGCGGGCGCGGCGCCGGGAGCGCGGCGATACGGTGGCGCTCGTCGGCTACACGAACGCGGGCAAGAGCTCGTGGTTCCGGCGCCTGACGGCGAGCGATGGCTACGTGGCGGACGAGCTCTTCGCGACCCTCGACACGACGGTGCGGCGCCTCCAGCCCGAGCCGAAGCCCCCGGTGCTCGTCAGCGACACCGTGGGCTTCATCAAGAAGCTCCCCCACGACCTCGTCGCGTCCTTCCGGAGCACGCTCGAAGAGGCGCGCGAGGCGAGCCTCTTGCTCCAGGTGGTGGATGCGTCGGACGCGGCCTGGCGCGAGCAGCTCGACGTCACCCGTGAGGTCCTCGAGGAGATCGGCCTCGCGCTGCGTCCGCTCGTCGGCGAGGGCGCGCCCGAGGGCCTTCGCCGCGACGAGGGCGAGCGGCCCTGCCTGCTCGTCCTGAACAAGGCGGATCTCCTCGACGACGCGACGCGCGCGGCGGTGCGCGAGGAGCGGCCCGAGGCCGTGCTCCTGAGCGCCCGAGACGACGCGGATCTCGGGGCGCTTCGCGAGCGCATCGCCGGGTTCTTCGAGGCGGACCTCGAGGAGGCCGAGCTCTTCGTGCCCTGGGCCCGGCACGCGCTCGTGGCGCGCCTCCACGAGGAGGCGCGCGTGCTCGAGGAGGTCCACGGCGAGGACGGGACGACGGTGCGCGTCCGGGCGACGCGCCCGGTGCTCGGGCGGGTCCGCGGCGAGCTGGACGCCGGCTGAGGGGACAGCGCGCCGGTCACGGCGAGCGCTCGATCGAGCCGGCTCGCGGCGCGCCGGGCGGTTCTACTTGTCCGTCTCGACGAGCTCGCGCGGGATGCCGATGAACCCGGCCAGTCGCCCTCCGCCGAGCTCCACGGCCGTGAACTCGAAGCCGTTGCGCGCGGCGAAGGGCTCGTAGGTCACCCGGACGAGGCCGACGACGAGCAGGTAGACCTCGTCCTGGGGACGGAGGATGACGTCGGGGCCCTCGAGTGCCTCGAGGTTGCGGACGACGCGCTCCAGCGGGAGCTCCGCCGCGCCGGGAGGCAGCAGCACCCCCGAACGAGCGAACCCCACGAAGACCGAGCGCCCGTCCTCGGGCGGCGGGTCGAGGGTGATGGTCGCCGGAAGCGACAAGAGTTCGGGACGGTCGAAGCTCCCGATTTCGAACTCCAAACCCCTCACGCGAGTGAACTCTGGCTCCGGCGGTGGTTCGGGGAGCTGAACGCGCTCGGGGATGCTCTCGAAGGCGTCGTAGCGGACCTCCGAGGAGTCCGCCGGGATCCCCGGACCGTTGAAGAAGCCCCCGATTACGGGCTCCGTCGTTCGGCGTAGGGCCGGGTGGTCGCGCGTGGTGATGCTCTCGGGAAGCAAACGGACGACGAAGTCGACCACCTCTTCGCGATCGCCGTCGTCTACGAAGGACTGCGAACCGAAGAAGCGCGAGATCGTCGTCGCGCGACCGAGGCCATAGCCGACCGCGAAGAACGGGATCGCGTAGCTCGCGTCGACCAGGGTCGGAAAGCGACCGGCCGGGGCCGCGACCTCGATGGTCCGCTCCAGGCAATCCACGGCCTCGATCGCGGGGTCGTCGGTCCGCACGACGATCGGTCCCTCGAGCGTGGTGAGGTCGGGGACCGGAAGGCGCATCGGGCACGGCATGTCGCCGAATCCCTCGAGGAGAAGGGCGCGCACGGCCGGGTCGCGCTCCACCTCGGTGGGAACGTCGGGACGGAGGACGCCCCCGCCGTAGCCGAGGGGGTCGGTCGCGATGCGCGTGCCGCCGAAGGCGTCGCCCAGGCGCACCTCGATGGGATCGGTCACGAAGCGCGGGACGAGCGCGATGGCCGGCGCACCCTCGAGCTCGGGGAGTGCCGCGTAGTCCTCGCGCCGGAAGGTGGAGAGCGCGATGGGCGCGAAGCCCGGGGCCGCCACGATCACGTCGGCGCGGGCGCGGAGCTCGTCCCCGCTGAGCGTGACCCGGTCGCCCGTCACCGCGCGGGTGCCTGCGTCCGTCACCACGCGCACCTGCGCTTCGAGGGGCGCCAGGACTCCGTCGGCGATGCGGATCGTGATTGGGTCCGGCAGGGGTCCGAGGTCCGGAAAGGCGTCCGGAGGCCCGCCGCCGTCCGGCCGGTCCATGGCGTCGAGCGAACCATCCGCGAGCCCGCCGCCGTCCTCGGTCCCGGCCTCAGGACCGCTCCTGCCGCCGTCCGCGCCCGGGTCCACGACGGTCCGCGTCGAGCAGCCTACG
>JBCDGX010000259.1:0-7800 GCA_038750805.1 Myxococcota bacterium | reverse complement strand
GTTCGCCCGAACCGCACGGTGCCCGCCACGACGGAGCCGCAGGTCTTCGAGGCCGCCGTCGAGGTCTTCGGCGACAGCTCGCCCCTCGACCGCCGCCGGGTGTTCTTCCTCATCCCGCCGGACAACACCATCTGCGGGCCGGACGATCCCCGTCCGCAGTGCAACGAGGAGTGACGTGAGGCGGGACGCCTAGTCCCGTACTCGACCACGCGAAGGAAGCGCGGCCCCCCGGGGTCGCGCTTCTTTCCGTTTCGGCGGGCGGCCCGGGCGCGCATCATGTGCTTCATGCGCCTCTGGGCCTCCTTGCTCCTCCCCGCCGCTTGCCAGCTCGCGGCCTGCCACGGCACGCGGCCGGCGCCGCCGGCGCCGCCCCTCGCGGAGCTCGAAGCCTCCTTCCTCGCGCCGGGGCCGTTGGAGGTCCGCTTCCGCGCTGAGGCCGAAGGAGCGCTCAGCGCGCGCATCGACGGCGTGCTGCTCCTCGACGGCGAGGCGCGGAGCCGCCTTCGCTTCCGCGGGACCTTAGCCGGGGAGCCCGTGGACGTGCTCCGCGTCTGCGACGGGAGCCGTTGCGGCGGCCGCGTGGGGGATACGGTACAGGAGCCCACGGCGCAGCCGCCCGGAACACGCGAGGCGTGGGTCCTCGGCCTCACGCGCATGGGGATCCTCCACAACGTCGCCGTCGCGACGGGCGGTGGCGCTCCCGACCACGCCGGCGAGGACGTGCGGGCCTGGATCCGCCCCGAGGACGTCGTCGGCGGCGAAGGCTCGCTCGCCTTCGACGTCGTGGTGGATGGCGAGCGCGCCGCGCGGGCCCGGCTCTTCTTCGACCGGGCGAACCGGCCGATTCGGCGCGAGCAGACCGTCTTCTTTGCCGAGGGGGCGATGCGCGTGGTCGAGACCTACGCTTCCTTCGCCCTTGGCGGCGCCGCGCCCGCAGACGCGAGCTTCGCGCTGCCCTCAGAAGAGCTGGAAGCCCACACCGAGCTCGAGCTGGATTCGCGAGACAGCGTCATCCTCGCTGACCCGTAGCGTCCGCGGGAAGATGCTCACGCCGAACTGGACGCGCAGACGCTCGATGATCGCGAGCGCGGCGTAGGCCTGCGCGACGGGCTGGGTGCATTGCCGGTTGTCGTCGATGCCCGTCGGGACGACGTTGCCCGCGCCGTCGAGCCGCGTGCTCCGGCAGGGGCGCCTCCCGGCGCGGTCGGCGATGCCCACCTGGTAGCCCCCGCGCACGCCGAGCATGGGCTGGATGATCGGCGTCGTGATGGGAAGGAGCTCGAGCTCGACGCCGCCGAGCGTGCTGAAGGCCACGGTCCGGTCGTCGTCCGCGATGGTGCGAAGGGAGTCGATCTGGAGCGCGAGGCTGATGCGCAGCCAGCTTTTGTTCCACTCGAAGGGGAGGACACTCGCGCCGACCTCGAAGGTGTTGCCGACCACCCCGTAGAACCAGTTCTTCGGCGGCTCGTAGGCGATGTCATTCACGACGGCGCGGCCGCCCGTGAGGAGCGCGATGCGCGTCGCGCCGGAGGGCTGCGCGTCAGCGAGGGCGTCGATCATCCCGAGGAGCTTCCGGCGGACCTTGATCAGGCCGAAGCGCGACTGGTCCGGCCGGAGGCTCAGGTCGCGGAAGTGGAAGCGGTAGCCCTGGAGGATGCGGAGCGCATGCTCGAAATCCCCTTCGCCGGGCGCGCGGCGGTCGGGCCGCTCGTCCTCCGGGTAGGTGATGATCCGTGGCGAAGGCCGGTCCTGCGCCGCCCGATGACAGTGGAAGTGGTCGCTCGGCGCGGGCACCTCATCGCCCGCGAGCGTGCTGCAGCGCGCATAGAGCCGGTCCAGGCTGACCTGGAGGAGGTTCCGGAACTGGTTCAGCTCCGGGTCGTTGCAGGCGGGCCGCCAGTGCTCGGACCCGGGCTCGAACCACCCGAGCATGCACGCGAAGGGCTTCCACTCGGGGGCGAGCGTCTCGGGCGTCGCGCCGTCGAAGGCGCGCTCGAGGGCGCCGAGCGTGCCGACGAGCTGCGGCTCGCCGAGCTGGTCGAGGGCCCGCGCGCTCTCCGCGTAGGCGTCGTACATGCCCAGGTAGAAGTCGAACTCGCGGAACTCGCGCTCGAAGAAGCCGAGGAAGGCGTAGAGGAGCTGGCTGAAGGTCGGGTAGTTGCGCTCGGTGACGAGGAGCTGGCGGATGAGGTCCGGTTCGCTCTCGGCGAGCGCATAGAGCTCCTGCGAGCGCGCCGTCGTGACGAACTCCCCGGCGAGGTGCCCGAGCAAATCGAGCAGGTCCGGGTTGCCCGTGAGGGGCTCGTCCGTCTCGAGCTCCGGGAAGTTCGTCGTGTCCGGGTCCAGGTACTCGAAGACGAGCTCCGCCGGCCCGCTCCCCGGCGCGCCCTCGGCGTCCGCGTCACGCCAGCGCGCCTCCTCGCCCGGCACGCGCCGCAAGCCGAAGCGTCCGAGGCGGCGCGCGAAGCGGAGCGGGTTGTTGTCGAGCACGCCGCCGTCGATGAAGAGGCTCTCGTGCGGCGGGTCCGTGCACTCGAGGGGATGCGCGTCCTGCCCGGGATCCGTCGACATGCAGAAGCGCATGCGCACCGGCGCGAAGGCCCCGGGAAAGGCGCCGCTCGCGAAGGAGAGGTCCCGGATGAGGTCGAGGTTGTGGTTCCCCGTCGCCTCGTCCGTTCCCTCGCGGAAGGGCAGGAGGGGATGCGGGAGGGGCCAGTCCGGGTCGAGGTAGTTGCTGATCCGCGGCGGGACCCCGGGGCCCCGGCCCTGCATGCGGAAGGCGAACTTCGCGCTCAGCCGGGGCAACTCGAGCGCCTCGTGGAGGCGCACGGGGAAGCCCTCGACGCGCGTCACGGTGATCCCGACGACCACGTCGCAGTCTTCCGGCAGGCCCGCCGCGAAGGTGGGCCGCAGCCGGTCGATGGTCGCCTCGAGGGGATCGCGCGTGAAGATGTGTGTCGCCTCGACCTGCGCCGGGTCGAAGAGCTCGCGATGCCCCATGGGAATCCAGGTCTCCCAGAGCCAGCTCGCCGTGGGGTCGTCGACGGGCTCCATGCAGCCCTGAAGCGCGGCGAGGAAGGCGTTGGCGCTCCCGGCGCTGGCGCCCGTGTAGAGCGGCCGGTGGAGCCGCCCCCCGGAGTGCTTGGCGGCCTCCGTCGCGAGGTGGAGGTAGCCGGCCTCGTAGGCGCCGAGGCTCACGCCGCCGCTGATCACCATCGCGATGTCGTGGTGCTCCTCGGGCTCGGCAGGAGCCGGTGCGGGCTCGGCGGGCTCCGGCGCGGGCTCGGCGTCGGCGGGCGCCGGCTGCGCGGCGAGCGGTGCGGCGCCCCGGGCGAGCAGCGCGACGAGGGCGACCAGCGCGAGACGGATCGGCACGCTTCGGGGTCGCGTTTCCAGCCCCATTGTTTCAGGCGATCAGCGCCGCGCGGCGAGCGCGGGCTTCATCCACGCGAGCGTGCGGCGGCGCTGGGAGGCCTCGCCGAGGCTCACGCCGGCCAGGAGCCCCAGGCCGAAGAGGCTGAACGCCGCCAGCCCCACGAGCCCGAAGCCGAGCTGCACGATGAGAAGCACGCCGAGCACGGCGCCGGCCCCGTGGCGGAGCCGACGCTCGCCATGGGCCGCGGCCGTGCGCCGCTGGGCCAGCGCGCCGAGCCAGGCCTCGACGGCGGCGTCCCGGCGCGCGACGGCCTCCGCCGCGCCCTGCACGTCCACGTCGCAGCGCGGGCAGCTCGCCGGGAAGGACCAGGCCTCGCGGCAGCAGGGGCAGGTCCACGCGGGCGCGGCGGGCGCGGTCTCGACGGGCGCCGCGACGACGTCCTTCGCGCGCCGGTAAGCCGCCTTGGCCGCCCGAAAGCGCCGCGCCGCACTCGGGTCCTCCGGGTTCCGGTCCGGGTGGAGCGCGTGGGCGAGCTGGCGCCAGAGCCGGCGACGGGCTCCGGCGTCGGTCTCGGCCGCGAAGAGGGCATCGTAATCGGGAAGCAGCGCCATCGATGAAGAGGACCCCGGCGCGGGCGCGAGGTTCCCGGAGACTAAATAGTATCCTGAGTCCGCGATAGCGACTCAGGACGCTTAGGGGTCGTCGATTTTCCCTGCGGCACGCCGGCGCCATTGCCCTCTCGTCATCGGCGCGTAGCCTGACCGAAACGAAAGCGTGTGGGCGGAGGCGGCGACATGGGTGACGGGGCGTACCAGCAGGTGTTCGACGAGGCGCGGACGGATCCCGAGGGCTTCTGGGGCAAGGCCGCCGAGGCCCTGGCCTGGTTCCGAAAGCCGGAGACGGTCCTCGACCGCTCTGCCGCCCCCTTCTACCGCTGGTTCCCCGACGGCTCGCTGAACACCTGCTACGAGGCCCTCGACCGCCACGTGGACGACGGCCACGGCGACCAGCTCGCCCTCGTGCACGACAGCGCCATGCAGGGCGAGGGCCATCAGGTCCTTCGGAAGACCTACCGCGAGCTTCGCGACGAGGTCGCCCACTTCGCCGGGGCCCTCGCCAAGCTCGGGGTCACCAAGGGCGACCGGGTCATCGTCTACATGCCGATGGTCCCCGAGGCCGTCGTCGCCATGCTCGCGTGCGCGCGCCTCGGCGCGGTGCACTCGGTGGTCTTCGGGGGCTTCGCGGCGCACGAGCTCGCGACGCGCATCGACGACGCGGCCCCCAAGCTCGTCGTCGCCGCGAGCTGCGGCCTCGAGCCGAACCGCGTGGTCGCCTACAAGCCGCTCCTCGACCAGGCCCTCGCCGAGGCGACGCACCAGGTCGAGCACTGCGTGGTCCTCCAGCGCCCGCAGGCGGAGGCGACGCTCGTCGAGGGGCGGGACGTGCTCTGGGAGGACGCGCTCGCCGGCGCCGAGCCCCACGACTGCGTCCCCGTCGCCAGCACGGACCCCCTCTACATCCTCTACACCTCGGGCACGACGGGGCAGCCCAAGGGCGTGGTCCGGGACCACGGCGGGCACGCCGTCGCGCTCCGCTGGTCCATGAAGAACGTCTACGGCGCGGAGCCCGGCGACGTCTATTGGGCGGCCAGCGACGTCGGCTGGGTCGTCGGCCATAGCTACATCGTCTACGGGCCGCTCCTCCACCGCTGCACGACGGTGATGTACGAGGGCAAGCCCGTGGGGACGCCGGACGCCGGCGCCTTCTGGCGCGTCCTCCAGGACCATCGGGTGAACGTTTTCTTCACCGCGCCGACGGCCTTCCGCGCGATCAAGCGCGTCGACCCCGAGGGCGCGATGGTGAAGGACTACGACACCTCCTCGCTGCGCACGCTCTTCCTCGCCGGCGAGCGCTGCGACCCGGACACGCTCTCGTGGAGCGGCCGCATTCTCGGGGTGCCCGTGGTCGATCATTGGTGGCAGACGGAGACCGGCTGGCCCATCGCGGCGAACCTCGTGGGCCTCGAGCCGATGCCCGTGAAGCCCGGCTCGGCGACCGTGCCCGTGCCCGGCTGGGACATGCAGGTGCTCGACGACGAGGGCACGCGGCAGCCCCACGACGTCATCGGCAACCTCGTGGCGAAGCTCCCGCTCCCGCCGGGCGCGCTCCTCTCGCTCTGGAACGCCGACGCGCGCTTCGTCGAGACCTACCTGACGCGCTTCGAGGGCTACTACGCCACCTCGGACGCCGGCTACATCGACGGGGACGGCTACGTGCATGTGATGGCGCGGACCGACGACGTCATCAACGTCGCCGGGCACCGCCTCTCGACGGGCGCCCTCGAGGAGGTCATCGCGGCCCATCCGGACGTCGCCGAGTGCGCCGTCATCGGCGTGCACGACGAGACGAAGGGGCAGCTCCCCTGGGGGCTCCTCGTGCTCAACCAGGGCTGCACGCGCGGCGACGCCGTCGTGAAGGAGGCCATCGCCGAGGTGCGCGCGCAGGTGGGCCCCGTGGCGGCCTTCAAGCACGCCGTGGTCGTCGAGAAGCTCCCGAAGACGCGGAGCGGGAAGATCCTCCGCGGCACGCTCCGGAAGATCGCCGACGGCATGCCTTACAAGATGCCGGCGACCATCGAGGACGAGACCGTGCTCCACGACGTGGAGAGGGTCATCCGCGCGCTCTGATCAGTCCTTCACGAAGCGGTGCCGGGTCTCCTCGCTCGGCCCGACGTGCTTCTCGAGCCAGGCGTTGAGCGACCGGGCGTCGCGGAAGGTCTCCATGAGCCGGGGCCCGGCTTCGGCCATGTGCAGCCAGGCGGGGATCGGCTTCCAGGTCATGGACGCCGTGAGCCCCTTGTGCCGGAGGAAGCGCGCGCGCTCGTGGTCCGGCGGGTAGCCCCGGGCGGCGCGCTTGAGCGCTTCGCCGCCGATCTCGTAGCCGGCCCCCTCCATCTCCTCGACGATCGCGACGAGCCTCTTGCCCTTCCGGCCGTCCATCACCGCGTCGTAGAAGCGCTGCCGCTGGTCCTTGGCCATCTGGTAGCAGCCCGTGGCCGTGAAGAAATGCGTGGGCTCGAGGTGCACGTAGTAGACGCAGCCCGCGCGCTCGAAGACCGCCGAGGCGTTCGTTTCGTAGGGCGATTTGTCCGCCGAGAAGCGCACGTCGCGATGGATGCGGAAGCTCTTGCCGCGGCCGAGCTCGGGCTCCGCGTCCTCGACGAAGGCGGCGAGGGGCGCCTTCACGTGGCGCTCGTAGTCGGCCTTATGGGCCTGGAACCACTCCCGCTCGTTGTTCTTCTTCAGCTTCCTCAAGAAGCCGAAGAGAGGCTTCGGGAAGCCCTCGAAGGTGTCGAAGCGCGCCTTCTTCTTTCGCGTGGCCATGGTCCGATGCTCGGCCGCGGCTCCACCCGATGCAACGGGCGCCGCGCACCGAGGGACCCTGCTAGTGCATGTGGCCTTCGTGACCCCCGCCACCCCCCGGCATCGGGATGGGGTCCTCGGACACCTCGACGCGCTCCTCGAGGAGCTCGGTCACCGGCGGGTGCCCGCGGAAGTAAGCGCAGCCGATGGGCGTCGTCGGGTCGAGGCGCTGGTTGCGGCCCGGCGGGTGCCCGGAGTCCAGGAGCCAACCCACCATGTCGCGATGGCCGAGGCAGGCGGCCGCGAGGAGCGGGCGCTCCCCGAGGTGGTTCGTGGCGTCGATGTCCGCACCGGCCTCGCGGAGGAGCTGCGCTGCCGCGACGTTGCCCGCGGCCGCGGCCACGCTCATCAGCGAGCTGCCCCCGCGGCAGCGGCCCCGGATGCCCGCGCCGGCCTCGAGGAGGGCCTCGACGGCCTCCGCGCCCGCGTTGGCCTCGAGGGCCACGCAGAGCGGGCTGAGCCGTCCGATGCGCTCCGTGGCGGACGCGCCGGCGGCGAGGGCCGCGCGGACCCCCGCGCCGTCCCGTTCATCGAGGGCGCGGGCGAGCTTCTCCTGCGGGGAGGCACAGGCGACCAGGACGAGGCACGGGAGCAGGAAGCGCATCGCGGCGCAACGTAGCGCGCCGTGCGCGAGGCGCCACGCCCGGGGGGGTGGACCGAAAGTTGACGCCATGGTCGGGCCACCGCATGACCGAAGCGTGTCCCGGCTGGCCTTCGTGACCGCGCTCTCGCTCCTGCTCGTCGTGCCGGGTGCCGCCCGCGCGGACGAGGACGGGGCTGCCGCGGACGTTCCCGACGAGGCTGGCGAGACGGTGGGGCTCCGGCTGCGCTTCGATCCCTCGCCGCCGGCGGCCGCGCTGGTCCCCCTCGCGCCGGCCCCCGCGTACACCCCGGAGGCGTGGGTCCGCGCGCGCGCCCACGACTCCCCGCTCTTCAGCGGACGGCAGACGCGCTACGGCCGCGGCACCGTGCGGCGCGGGGCCGTGCTCCCCGCGGAGGCGC
>JBCDGX010000258.1:0-7810 GCA_038750805.1 Myxococcota bacterium | reverse complement strand
CGCCGACGCCGAGGCCGAGGCCGCTCGCGCGGCTCTCGGGAACGAAGGCCAGCACGTAGGCGAGGTGCCCGGCCAGGAAGAAGAGGAGCCCGACGAGGAGGGCCCGCCGGCTCTTGCCCAGCAGCGCCGCGTCGCCGAAGGCGCCGAGCACGAGGCCAGCGAGCACGAGCCCCTCGTAGCGCCCGAAGGCTGCGCCCCCGGCGAGCGGGACGGCGACGAAGCAGGCGCTCGCCGCGAGCTTCGCGGGCACGCGGCCGGGGCTTCCGCGCCTCAGGGCGGCGAGGAGCGCGACCACGCAGGCGACGCACGCGAGGCTGGCCAGGACCGGGAGCACCGGCGGGAGCATGCCCCATTCGCCGCGCCGCTCACACGAGCTCGATGCGCGGGTCGAGGCGGACGAGGGCCGAGGGCGGAAGCCCGAACATGTCGCGGAAGGCGGCGCTGAAGTGCGCCGAGCCGGCGAAGCCCGCGTCGTGTGCCGCCTCGGTGAGCGTGCGTCCCCGGGCGATGGTCGCGACGGCCAGCGCCATGCGCCGCCAGAGCCGGTAGCGCCGAAAGGGCATGCCCGTCGCGGCCCGGAAGACGTGCTGGAAGCGCGAGGCGCTCAGGCCGGCGTGGGCCGCCGCGGCCTCGACACGGGGGAAGCGTCCGGGATCCTGCTCGAGGGCGCGGACCGTGCGCGCGACGTGCGCCGGCGGCGCGGGTCGGGGGACGACGCCGAGCTGGCCGAGGGCGCGCGGCAGTGGGCCCTCCGTCGGGTCCCGAAGCGCGGCGATGACCGCGTCGGCGTGTTCCTCGAGGTCGCGCTCGCGCAACGCGGCGACGTCGTCCGCGAGCCCGTCGAGGTACACGAACCCCATGGCCCCCTCGGCGACGAGGTGGTGGTGGGTCCCCGGCGGGATCAGTGCTGCGCGCCGAGGGCGCAGGGACTGGCTCCCCAGCGCGCGACGGAAGGGGCGCTCGAAGCCGACGGCCACCGTGGCCGCGGCGATGCGGTGCTCCGCCAGGTCGAGGGCCGGCCCGAGGTAGAGCGCGCGCCCGGCCTCGATCACGATGCGGGTCATCGCCACCAGGCATCGTAGACCACGCACGCCAGCGCCGGGACGGCGACCAGATCGGCCACGGCGACGCGGCGGAGCGGGCCCGGGGCGAACCCCCCGAGGGCGTAGAGCGCGAGGAAGCCGAGCACCGACACGGCGAGCGTGAGGGACGCGGCGCGGCGCGCCCCGGGCTCCGCGAGCGCGTGCACCGCGAGCACGACGAGGCCGGCGAAGAGCACACCTCGATGCTGCAGGATCACGCGAAGGTCGCCCTGGGGCGCCAGACCGTAGAGCGCCTGGGCGAGCCGCGGGACGAAGGCGACGAGGGCCGGGAGGGCGTGAAGGAGGGCGAGGGCGCCCCAGGCGAGGGCGACGAGCGAGGGCATCGTCCCGCTCTGCCCGAGGACTCGCGCCCTCGCTTTCGAAAACGTGCTGCGCTCAGGGCGCGGGGTCCACGAAGTGCGCCCGTGAGAGGTCGAGCCCCGAACCGAGGCCGAAGCGGATGCCCTGCACGTTCGCGTGATGCGCGTGATGCTCCGCCACGAAGGCGAGGGGGACGATGGGCCAGTCCTCGCTCATCACCCGGTCCATGGTCGCGTGATGCGCGTCGCGTGCGCTCGGTTCCGTCGCCAGCGCCGACGCGCGGTAGGCGGCCTCGAAGGCCGGGCTCGCGTACTCGGTCTCGTGGGAGATCTCCCGCCAGGCCTCGGTCAGCAGGTAGTAGTAGGTGAGCGGGTCCGGGTAGTCCGGGAGCCAGCCCATGACGAGCATCGCGTGCGCCGACTGGAAGCGCTCACGGTCCAGGTCGTCCAGCGGCAGTAGGCGGGCCTCGAGCTCGAGGCCCACGGCCTCGAGGTCCTCGCGAAGGCGGGCCTCCGTGCCCCGCGGGTCCGGGTTCCAGGAGCTCTGCTCGCTCACGAAGAGCGCCCGCAGGGTGGTGCCCGTGAGGCCGAGCCGCTCGAGCTCCGCGCGCGCTTCGGCCGGGTCGTGGCGTCGCTCCGTGCGTCCTGGCCGTCCGCCGAGCGCCGGGGGAACGAGCCCGGCGGCCGGCGTGCCGCGATAGGCCTCCTCGGCGATGCGTCGATGGTCGATGGCCATGGCGACGGCGCGCCGTGCCTCGCGGCTCACGAGCGCCGCGTGCTTGGTGTTCAGCGCCACGAAGGCGACGGTGTTCTCGCGCGTCTTCACGACCGCGAGCTCACCCTCCGCGCGCAGCGTGGCGGCCGTGTCCGGAAGGAGCGCGATGGCGAGCTGGGCGCTCCCGTCCCGGAGCTGGTCCACGCGGAGGTCTTCCTCGGCCGCCGTCCGAAACACGATGCGTGCGACGCCTGGAGGGCCGCCCCAGTGCTCCGCGTTGGCGCTCAGCGTCACGAGCCCCACCGGCAGGTTCGCGCTCTCGACCTGAAAGGGCCCCGTGCCCGTCGGGCGCTCCGGCTCCGCGGGCAGCGCCAGGAGGCCGTTCGGTCCGCCGAGCTGCGCGAAGAACACGGGCGGGCCGAGCTCCGTCGTCACCCGGATCGCGCCCTCGCCCGCCGGCTCGACGGAGCGCACGATCCCGAGGGGCACGAGCCCGTGCTCGATCGCTGCGGACGCGGTCATCGCGTCCAGGGGCCGCCCGTCGTGAAAACGCACGCCCTCCCGGAGCGTGAAGCGCCAGCGCCCTTCGCCTTCGGCCTCCCAGGCCGTCGCGAGCACGGGCTGGGGCTCGAGGGTCAGCTCGTCGATGCGGACGAGCGGCTCGAAGACCTGGTGCAGGACGCGGGAAGTGTCCGCGATGGTCGTCTTCACCGGGTCGAGCGTGTTCGGTCGTCCCGGCAGCGCGACGACGAGGGTCCCGCTCGGGCCCACGCTGGGCGCGACGGCGGCGCTCGCGCTCTCGACCGGTGGCTCCTGCGTTCGCGTCGCCAGCATCCATGCGGCGGCGCCGCCGAGGACCAGGGCCGCGAGCCCGAGCACGGCCAGGCGTCGCCCGCCGTTCGGCACCTCCGGGGGCGCGAGCGTGGAGCGCGAGCTGGAGGCCGACAAGCGTTCGGAGACGCCGCTCGCCGATGCCGCGGAGTCCAGCGTCTCGAGATGGGCCAGGTGCGATCCGCTCCGCGAGCTGGGCCGGCTGCTCGAGCTCCCGGGCGCGAAGGCCGCCTCCGTACGGTTCGGCGGGAGCGCGCAGGCCTCGCCCTGGGGATGCGCCGCGATATGTGCGTCGAGGGCGCGGTCCAGGCGATCGGCGAGGGCGCGGGCGTCGGCGGGGCGGCGTGCGGGCGACTTCGTGAGGAGCTCGAGGATGAGCGTCTCGAGCACGCCCCCGACGCGGGGCTCGAGGGCCGAGGGGGCCGGCGGCGCCTCCGTCGCGTGCGCCACGAGGAGCTGCGTGAGCGAGCGGTCGATGAAGGGCGGCTCCCCGGTGAAGAGCTCGAAGAGCAGCACGCCGAAGGAGTAGAGGTCCGAGGCCGGGCCGACGTCCGCCTGCGTGCCCTTGGCCTGCTCGGGCGAGAGGTAGATCGGCGAGCCGACGACCATGCCCTCTTGCGTGAGCGTGCCGCCCTCGCCGAGCACCTTGGCGATGCCGAAATCGAGGAGCCGGATCTGCCCGTCCTTCTGCACGAAGACGTTGTCCGGCTTGAGGTCCCGGTGGACGTAGCCCGCCGCGTGAGCGGCGCCGAGCGCGTCGAGGATCTGCCGGGCCCATGCCTGGAGCGTGCGGACGGGGATCGGTGGCCCCCGGCGCATGCGCTCCTTGAGCGACTCGCCCTCGAGGAGCTCCATGGACACGTAGGGGTGCCCGTCCTCGAGGAACCCGAGGTCGTGGATGCGGACGATGTTGGGGTGGCGCACGCGATTCACCGCGCTGGCCTCGCGGTGCATGCGGGCGAACTGGAGGCTGTCTTCGGCGGCCTGCTGGTGAAGCACCTTTACGGCGAGGCGGCTGCCAATGCTCTCGTGCTCCGCGAGGTAGACCGTGCCCATGGCGCCGCGGCCGATGCGCCGCACCAGCACGTGGCGGTCGATGACGGTACCGATGCGTGGGTCGTCGGCGTCGCGCGGGGCCGTGCGCTCGCGCGGGCCGCTGGCGACGGCGTCGTCGCTCGCGCCGCTCACCTCATCGTCCGGCTCCGCGTCCTCGCTCTTCGCCCCCATCGCTCATGGGCAGCCTACCACCTTGCCCCCCCGCGTCCTCCGGCGCTCAGAACGTCTGGACGTCCGGAGGCTTGCGGGGTCGATGCGGAGGTAACGTGCCACCGCCGCGGGAGTACCTGCACGCATGCCCGTTCCCCCGCGTTCTCTTCCGTTCCTCGCTCTCGTTCTCGTCGCGTGCGCCCCGGCCCTCGCGCCGTCACGCGCGGAGGTTCCGGGCGACGGCCTCGTGCGCGTCTCGAGCACGCGCACCTTCGAGGCGACCGTCGCCGCGCTCGAGGCCGGCATCGAGGCCCGGCCGCTCCGGCTCCTCGCGACGGTGCCGCACTCGGCGGCGGCCGCGGCCGCCGGTCTCACGCTTCGGCCGACGACGCTCGTCATCTTCGGCCGGCCCGAGGCGGGCACGCCGCTCATGCAGGGCGCACCGACGCTCGGCCTCGACCTGCCGCAACGGATGCTCGTCGTGGCCGAGCGCGACGGGGTGTGGGTCGTCTACAACGACCCGCACTGGCTCGCGGCGCGGCATGGGCTCACCGGCGCGGACGCGGCGCTCGAGCGCATCGCCGGCGCGCTCGCGGGGCTGGCGAACGAGGCGGCGGGCCGCTGAACCCGGAAGCCGCCGTCAATAGCTGAACTCGTCGAGCGTCGTCTTCCCGCGGAAGGTCCAGTAGACGATGGTCGTGTACGTGAGCACGAGCGGCATGCCCAGGAAGGCGATGTTCCGCATGAGCCGGAGCGTCGTCTCGCTGCTCGCCGCGTCGTAGATCGTCAGGCTCGCCTCCGGGTCCACCGACGAGACGATGAGGTTCGGGAAGAGGGCCATGCCGAAGTTGAAGGCGAGCGTCGTGATGGTCACGCAGCTGCTCGCGAAGGCCTGCCCCGGGCGATCCTGGAAGAGCGAGCGCGGCACGTTCGCCATGGCGAGCACCCCGAAGCCCACGACGAGCCAGAGCGCCGGCCAGCGGAGGAAGTTCGCGATGGCGTTCGGCATGTGCACGAGCGTCGCGACGGTCACGCCGAAATAGGCCACCAGGAAGAGCCCGAAGGCCGTCCAGGCCCAGCGGTGGATGCGCTTCTGGAGCTCGCCTTCGGTCTTGAGCTGGAGGTAGAGGGCGCCGTGCATGGCCGCGGCCAGCACCGCGAGCCCGCCGACCGAGAGCGCGTAGGGGCCGAGGAGGTCGCCGAGCGAGCCGACGAAGCGCACCACCCCGTCCTCGCCCGGGGCGATGGGCATGCCCTCCATCACGTTTCCGGCCGCGACGCCGAAGAGAAACACCACGAAGAAGCTCGAGAGGGCGAAGCTGTAGTCCCAGTAGCTCCGCCAGAGCGTGGACTTCGCCTTGCTCCGGAACTCGATGCTGATGGCCCGGCCGATGAGCGAGACCATGAGCACCATGAAGGGGAGGTAGAAGGCGCTCAGGAAGGTCGCGTAGGCGATGGGGAAGGCCGCGAAGAGCGCGCCCCCGAAGGTCACGAGCCAGACCTCGTTGCCGTCCCAGAGCGGTCCGATGCTGTTGAGCACGAGGCGCCGCTCCCGGTCCCCGCGAACGAAGGGCTGGAGCAGGCCGACGCCGAGGTCGAAGCCGTCGAGGATCGCGTAGCCCGTGATCAGCGCCCCGAGGATGAAGAACCAGAGCGTCTGGAGGTCCATGCCCAGCATCACTCGGCCTCCCCGAGGTTCGGCGGCGGAAGGTCCGAGAAGGTCGCAAGGCCCGTCGGCGCCGCCGGATCGGTCACCTCCGCGGCGACCTCGAGGAAGCTCCCGCTCCCGTCCGAGGGTCGCAGCGGGGCGTCCTGGGGGCCGTGCTGGATCTTCTCGTTCACGACGAAGATCCAGACCGCGCCGAGCGCGAGGTAGACGATGCCGAAGAGGATGAGCGACGCCAGCACGTGCTCGCCGGGCACCGTCGTCGAGACGGCGTCGACGGTCTTCAGGAGCCCGTAGACCACCCAGGGCTGGCGCCCGACCTCGGCGGCGACCCAGCCCGTCTGGTTGGCGATGACCGGCCCCGCCACCGCGAGGACGAAGGCGCGGAGCAGCCATTTCTGATTCCAGAGCGTGCCACGCCAGAGGAGCACGCTCGCCAGCACCGTCATCGCGATGAAGAGCGTGCCGAGCGCGACCATGAGGTGGTACGCCGCGAAGGGCACGACCAGCGGCGGATGCTCGTCCTCGGGGATGGCGTCGAGGCCCGTGACCTCCGCCTCCGGGTCGCCGTGGAGGAGGACGCTCAGCATGCCGGGCACGGCGACGCCGTAGTCGACGGTCTTCGTCTCCGCGTTCGGGATACCGAGCACGTAGAGGTCGCCCGGGCCCGTCTCGAAATGCCCCTCGAAGGCCGCCATCTTGGCGGGCTGGTTCACCGCCACGGCGCTGGCCTGCGCGTGGCCGCTCACGAGGAGCGCGAGGGAGGCCGCGGTGCCGAGGCCGAGGGCGACACGGAAGCTCTTCTTCGCGAAGTCCTCGTGGCGCTTCTTCAGCAGGTAGAAGGCCGCGATGCTCATGACGAAGAAGGCGCCCTGGACGAAGGAGCCGAGGAGCACGTGGTTCAGCCGGTGCATGGCCGAGGGGTTGAAGATCATCGCCCAGAAGTCGGTGATCTCGGCCCGCATGGCGGCCCCTTCGCCGACGAGATGAAAGCCCCGCGGGGTCTGCTGCCAGCTGTTGGCGATGACGATCCAGACCGCGCTGAAGATCGACCCGAGGGAGACCATGATCGTCGAGAAGAAGTGCATCTTCTTCGAGACCCGGTCCCAGCCGAAGACGAGGATGGCGAGGAAGCCCGACTCGAGGAAGAAGGCGAAGATGCCCTCGGACGCGAGGGCCGAGCCGAACACGTCCCCGACGAAGCGCGAGTAGGTCGCCCAGTTCGTGCCGAACTGAAACTCCATCACGATGCCGCTCGCGACGCCGACGGCGAAGTTCACCGCGAAGACCTTCGTCCACCAGCGCGTGGCGCGCTCGTAGGCGTCGTCGCCGGTCCTCAGGGCGAGGCCCTCGAGCACGACCATGATCACGCCGAGCCCGATGCTGAGCGGCGGGAAGAGGTAGTGAAACATGACCGTCAGCGCGAACTGCGCGCGGGACAGGTCGACGACGTCGAGCTCCAAGGTACTCCGGTCCTTTCCACGACCCCGTACCACGTCCCCTAGGGGCGCGGGCAGCGACGAAACAGGGGCGCGGCGGCGTTCCCTGCCCTGCTCAGCCGGCCTTGGAGCGTTGAGGAAGCGCGGCGCAGCTCGGCGCGAGCGTCGTGGCGACGAGGCGCACGAAGTCCGCCTCGGTCAATAGACCGACCAGCTTGCCGCTGGCGTCCACCACGGCGAGGCACCCGAGGCGCTCCTGGCGCATGCGCAACGCGGCGCAGTGCAGGCACTCGTCCGGCCGGATGCGGGGCGGGCGCGGCGGCACGAGCTCTCCGATGCGCACGTCGCCGGTGCCGAGACGCTTCTCCGCGCGGGCGAGCTCCCGGCTCGAGACGAGCCCCCGCAGCACGCCCGATCCGTCCACCACGGGCAGGTGCCGGAAGAGGCCGCGGCGCATGCGCACCACCGCCACCGCCACGGACTCGTCCGCGCGAGCCCGGGGGGGGTCGGGGGTCATGGCGTCCTCGACGAGGAGGGGCGCCGGCGAGGGG
>JBCDGX010000257.1:0-7843 GCA_038750805.1 Myxococcota bacterium | reverse complement strand
TCCGGAGATCGCCCGCGCCATTCGCGAAGCCACCGTCGAGCTACCTGCCGGCGGAGTTCGCACCGAGGGTGGCGAAATCCTGCTCCGCACCGACGCGCGGCGCGAGGTCGGCAGGGACTTCGAGGACATCGTGCTCCGCGGAGGCGCGAACGGCGCCGCGCTCCGCGTCTCGGACGTCGCGACCGTTCGCGATGGCTTCGAGGAGGCTCAGGCGGAGACGACGTTCTTCGGGAAGCGGGCGGTGCGCCTCGACGTGTACCGCACCGGCGCAGAGTCACCGGTGGGCGTGGCGACCGAGGTGCGCCGCTGGCTCGGCGAGGCCGAGGGCACCTTCCCTCCGGGCATCGAGGCGGCGGTCTGGAACGACGAGAGCGAGGACTTCGCGAGCCGCGTGGACCTGCTGCGGCGCAACGGGCTGCTCGGGCTGGTGCTGGTGCTGGTCGTGCTCGGCATCTTCCTCGAGCCCGCGCTCGCCTTCTGGGTGACGCTGGGCATCCCGATCAGCTTCGCCGGCGCGCTGCTGTTCATTCCGCTCGGCGACATCAGCATCAACATGATCTCGCTCTTCGGGTTCATCGTGACCCTGGGGATCGTGGTGGACGATGCCATCGTCGTGGGCGAAGCGGTCCACGCGCGGCGTACGGAGGGGCTCGGCTTGCGCGCGGCGGCGATCCGAGGTGCGCGGGACATCGCGGCGCCCGTGACCATCAGCGTGGTCACGACGTGCATGGCCTTCGCACCGATGCTCTTCGTGCCCGGCGTGATGGGGAAGTTCTTCCGCAACGTCCCGGTGGTCGTGATCTGCGTGCTCCTGGTGAGTCTCGTGGAGGCACTCTTCGTCCTCCCGGCGCACCTCAGCCACCCGCTCCCGCGCTGGCTGCGCGTCGCGATCGCGCCCCTCGGACTCCTTCGCCGCTTGCGCGGGGAGGCCGGGCTCGCGTGGATCGCCGAGCGTCTCTACCGGCCCGCGCTGGGCTCGGCGCTGCGGCATCGGGACGTGACGCTCGCGCTGGGTCTCGCCGCGCTCGTCGCCTCGGTCGGACTCGTGCACGGTCGGCGCATCGGCACGAGCGACTTCCCGCGCATCGAAGGCGACGTGGTCCTCGCGACGCTGCGCATGCCGGTGGGGACCGCCTACGAGGAGACGCGCCGGGCGCACGAGCGCCTGACCGAGGCCGCCGAGCGGGCCCTCGCGCCCCATGGGGGGCAGGACATCGTGCGCGGCCTGCTCACCGACGTGGGGTGGGCCTGGGGCCAGGGCTACCGCGAGAGCCGGGGCTCGCACCTGGCCACGGCCCGGCTCTACCTCGTGGACGCCGACGCGCGCGCCGTGGGGGCGCGGGAGGTCGCTGAGCTCTGGCGCGAGGCGGCGGGCGGCATCGCCGGGGCAGAGGCGGTGACCTTCAACGCGGCGATCTTCGGCGAGGGCGGGGCGCGCGTCGAGGTGCGCCTTCGTCACCCGAGCCGAGCGACGCTCGAGGACGCCGCGGAGCGCCTGGCGGCGGAGCTCCGCACCTATGCGGGGCTCCGGGACGTGGACAGCGGCGTGAGCCCGGGCAAGGAGCAGCTCGACCTGAGGCTCAGCGACGAGGGGCGCGCCCGCGGCCTCACCGTCGCGGAGCTCGCCCGCCAGCTCCGCGACGCCTACTACGGCGCCGAGGCCCTTCGGCAGCAGCGGGGCCGTGAAGAGCTGCGGGTGCTGGTGCGCCGGCCCCTCGCGGAGCGTGTCAGCCTCGCCGACGTCGAGGAGCTCATCGTGCGCACGCCGGAAGGCGGCGAGATGCGCCTCGGGCAGGCGGCGCATATCGCGCGCGGACGCGCCTACACGCAGCTGCGACGCGTCGACGGGCGGCGCTCGCTTTCGGTGACCGCGGGCGTGGTCAGCGGCGTCGCCAACGCGGACGCGATGCTCGCGCGCCTCCAGGCCGGCCCGCTCCCCGAGCTCGCCGCGGCCGTGCCCGGGCTGAGCTTCGCCGTGGGCGGCGAGCAGGAGGAGGTGGCCGAGTCCATCGACGGCCTCTACGCGGGTTTCGGTTTCGCGCTCTTCGCGATCTACGGGCTCCTCGCAATCGCGCTCGGGAGCTACGTGCAGCCGCTCCTCGTGATGAGCACGATCCCCCTCGGCCTCGTGGGAGCGCTCCTGGGTCATTGGGCCCTCGGCTACGACCTGAGCATCATCTCGACGATGGGCATCGTCGCGCTGAGCGGCGTGCTGGTGAACGACTCGCTCTTGCTGATGCGAAGCACCAACGCCGTGCGCCGAGCCGGCGCCAGCGCCGACGACGCCATCCGCGCTGGCAGTCTGCGGCGCTTTCGCCCCATCGTGCTGACCTCACTCACGACCTTCTTCGGTCTCGCACCGATGATCGCCGAGACGAGCGTGCAGGCGCGCTTCCTCGTCCCCATGGCCCTGAGCCTGGGCGTGGGGATCCTCTTCGCGACCTTCGTGATGCTGCTCTTCGTGCCCGCGGCCTACCTGGCCGTCGAGGACGCGCGTCGCTGGTTTGGCGGCGGTTGAGCGCAGCCCGCCAGGTCCCCAGCGCACGGCGCCTCAGCCAACGGGCCAGGCGTCGAGGTGGGTACGAAGCTCTGCCGTGTGACGCCGGCTCACGGCGAGAGGCTCGCTCCAGCCCGTCAGCTTTACGTGCCAGGTCTTTCCGGTGAGCACGGCCTCGATGACGTCCACGTTCACGATGGTCGACCGGTGAATGCGCACGAAGCTCTCCGGAAGGCGTTCCTCCCAGCCCCGCAGCGGCTGGGAGACCAGCACCGCCACGCCGCGGCGAAGGTGCACTTCGGAGAAATCCCCGCTCGCGCGAATGCAGGCGATGTCCTTGACCTGGCAGACGCGTACCGTCGTCGACTCCTGGAGCGCGAGCCGGGACTCGAGGGTCCATGGAGAGGCTGGACGACGAGTCGCAGGTGCACCGCGCAATCGCGCGAGAGCGCGCTCCACCTTCTCGGCGCTGACGGGTTTGACGAGGTAGTCCGCCGCACCGACGCCGAAGGCGTCGAGGGCGTGTTCGGGATGGGCGGTCACGAAGATCACACGGCCGCGAACGCGGACGCGGTGAAATAGGTCGAAGCCCGTACCATCGAGCATCTGAACGTCGAGAAAGAGCGCGTCGGGGTCGTGCGTCTCGACCTGCACCGCCGCTTCCTCGACGGAGCTGGCCTCGCCGACGACCTCGACGTCGCCGTGCTGGGCGAGAAGGCGACGAAGACCCACGCGAGCGAGGCGCTCGTCGTCGACGAGGAGCACGCGAAGGGACGCGGGCGACCGGCTAGGCGACATCGACGGGTGCGCCTCCGAGCACGGGGACCCGATCCGCGGGGGAAGACGACGCGAGCGAGGAAGAGGCGACCGTCTCGGCGCCGGCGCGCCATTCGCGCGGCTCGTACTGGACGCGAACCACGACCGCGGCGGCCTCCTCTTCGATGGAGAGCCGGCCGGTTCGCGGATACATGGCCGCGAGGCGCTCGCGGACGATGCGGAGGCCCGTGCTCTCGCGGGCGCCGCCAGGCTGCGCGGGCGCGCGAGAGACGTCGCCGAGCCGGCCCGTGTTGCGTACCTCGAGGAAGAGCAGGTCGCCCCGCTCCCGGGCGCTCAGCGTCAGCACGAGCTTCGGGCAGGTCGGCATCCCATGCTTGATGGCGTTCTCGACGAGGGGCTGAAGGAGCAGGCTCGGGATGGCGCGCTCCGCGAGCGCTTCCGGAACGTCCATGTGCACCTCGAGCCGTTCTTCGAAGCGGACGGCCTCGCAGCGGAGGTAGAGCTGCACGAAGGCGAGCTCCTCGCGAAGCGACGTCGTGTCCGTGGCGGCGGCGCGAAGGCTGCGCACGAAGAGGCCCGAGAGGTCGTGCAGCATGCGCTCGGCGAGCGCGAGGTCGACGTGCAGGAGCGTCGCGATGGAGTTCATCGCGTTGAGCAGAAAGTGCGGGTGCGTCTGCGAGCGCAGCGCCTTCAGCTCGGCCTGCAGCGCCGCCGAGCGCGCGCGCGTGGCCTGCTCCCGCGCCGAGCGAAGCCGCTCCGTGTTCAACATGAGCACGAACATCATGCTCCACAGGCCCATCATCAGAGCCAGGGGCGGGAGCGATTCGGCGAAGAACGACCCGAGGTCCCACGGCTCGGCATCGGCCGCGAAGGCCGGCATGATCACCTGGTGGAGGAAGACGAACATGACGCCCGTCCAGAGAGACGCGGCAGCGATCGACGCCAGGACAACCAGCGCCGCGGCCAGCGCGCCCTCGAGCCATTCGGTACGAACGCGCGTGTAGAGCCAGGCGAGGGCGAGCGATAGGCCGATGGGCGCGGCGCTCCCGAAGCTCATCATGACGACTGGCGCGAGTACGGAAAGGCCCGGCTCATCCCAGGGCATACGCGGAGCCCAATAGAAGAAGACCAGGCTGGCCCAGCCCAGGACGTGCATCCCCCAGAAGCTCGGTCGATGCATGTAGCTGCGCGGCGCGGTGGACTCGAGGGTGAAACCGGTCATGCGCGTGAGCGCACCATGCGCCAGGCGGGCCTCGTGGGCACGCGCGCCTACTCGATGCGATTGAGCGAGTTCGTCAGGTTGGAAAGGCGGAACGCCACCTCGCCGAGCGTATCGTCATCGAGCGAGATGAGCTCGGTGCCCGACAGGTCGAGCGCGAATTGCCTCAGATACGTTTCGCCGCCGTAGACGAGCGAGTCGACGAAGCCCGAGCCGACGCCGAGCTCGGGAACCGGCGTCGCCGCGGCATCCGAACCCGGCTCCCAGAGGAAGAAGCTCCAGTTTGCGGCAGCCCATAGCTCGTTCTGTGTCGCCTCGGGATCGATGGGCATGGCGTCGGTATCAAAGGCGTAGAGGAGCGCTCGCCCGGGGGTGAGGGGGACCGGGCCCGCCGTCGGGCGACCTCCGGTGAGGGCGTTCAGGTCCGCCGTGTAGGTCGCGTCGAACTCGGTCGCACCTTCGCGAATTCGAATCGAGCAGGGGGGGAAGCTGCCTGGCAGGCCTAGCGCATGCTCCATCGATACAGCGCCGCTGTGGCCGAAGTAGGCGTCGCCGTTTTCGGCCAGGGCGAACTGGCTCTGGACGTTGCCGCACTGCTCCGTGAAGGCGCTGAAGGTGACGGCGTCCGTCGCCGGGTCGACGAAGCCCACGCGCGCCCCGGCAGCCTGAGTCATGGTGGGGGTGAGATAGTTGGGAAAGACCCCCACACGATCGCCCAACGCGAGGACCCGTGCACCGTTGAACTCGATGTCCGCGTCGCCGGTGTCGAAGAGGGGGGCAATGTCGATGTCCCCGACGACGCTCATGGTGGATGGGTCCCAGGCGGCCAGGATGCCCGACTGGCTCAAGAAATACGCGCGTTCGTCGGACGCGATGACGAGGTTGTCGCCTCCTCCGCTGAACGAGGTGATGCCAAGCCCCGCCAGACTGACCCGGTCTCGCTCGACGAGCGCGCCGTCGCGCTCCACCTCGTAGCGCGTGATGGTGGCGGACTCCCAGTCGTGGGCGTAGACGTTGCGCCCGCGAACGAGGCATGTGACGCCACCGAATTCGAACCCGCCGGCGGCGGAGTCGATGACCTCACCGGAGTTGAGCTCGTCGTCCGGCACGAAGCGCACGAAGCCGGTCGTTCCGTCGGGCCCGAAGACGACACTGCAGAGGGCTGCGCCGGCGACGGGCGGCTCTTCACCGGCGTCGATGCCAGCATCGCCCGGAGCGGCGTCGGCCATCGGGCCGGCATCGGTCGTGCCCGTCGCGTCGTCGTCACCGCAGGCGACAACGGCCAGCGCCAAGAGCAGGGGCAGCGCCGCACGCGCAGAAGAAAGCTGAGCCATCACGTCTCTCCAGGGGCGCGCCGAAGCGCACGTTCGGAGGGTTGGCCTTCGAATGCCGGGCGCGGACCCGTGGGGGAGAGGCTCTGTGTCGGAGGTACCGCCTGGACACCATTCGGCGACCATCGGTCGCCGGACGCGCCCTGAGGCCCGCCCGATGACGCCCTGCGCCCGACCAGCGGCGCTCAGCGGAGCGGGAAGGTCCCACCAGGGACGCCTGCTACCCGGATGTCAGCCCGCGAGCCCCTGCCGGATGGCGGCGACGAAGGCGAGCAAGTCGTCCAGATGCTCCGCGACCACCTCGCGCACGACCTGCAGGTCGACGTCGTCGTACTCGTGAACGATGATGTTTCGGAAGCCGACCATCGCCCGCAGCGTCGGAACGGCCTCGGGCGCGAGCCAGCCTCCCTTCGCGAGCAGGTCGAAGAGCGCATGATTCGTCGCAGGCTCGCCCAAGCGTTCCGACGACGCGATGTGCGACGCCACGTCCAAGGCCGACTGGATGGCGATCTGCAGCGTGTGCTCGACGAAACGCTGCATGACGACGTCGCGTGCCAGCCGGTCCACGTCGGCGTGCCGCCGCAGCTCGGCGACGCACTGCTCGATGCGTGCGAGCTTCTTCGCGACGAGAGGAGGGTCGGTCACGCCTGCGCTCGCCGGTAGCGCTCGAGATGCGGCAGCACGTCGAAGTACTCGTTCCGTCGCTTCACCTCGAAGCGGACCCGGGCGCTCGGGTCGGCTTCGCTGACGAGGATCCCGTCACGCAGCACCCGATGGACGAGATCGGGCGAGGCCCGCTCCAGGTCGATGACCTGAACCGGAAGCGAGAGCGCTTCGCCCAGCGCGGCCTCGAGCTCCGTGGGCAGCCCCACGAGGCCGCGCGCTCGGGGCTGCGCGAAAAGAACTCCGACGTCGACGTCGCTCGTCGGGCGTTCGGTCCCCCGTGCGCGGCTGCCGAAGAGGTAGGCCGCGCTCACCCCTTCGCGCGAGGCAAACGCCCGCCCGAGACGACGCACCAGCTCAGCCCGTTCCACCCCGACACGATAGCGGGCCGAGCCCGTGAAGCGCACGCGCGCTTGCGCAGGTCGTCGACGGCCCGCCCGTGATGCTGCTCTTCGTGCCCGTCCCTGCCGGCTCGTTGCCGGGCCCTGTGCGCACCCGCGGTGGCGCCTAGTAACTCTCCACAGGCCATGAGCGAGCTGATCGACAACCGCGCGCAGCGCATTCGGACCATGAAGGCGCTCGTGCGGCAGCTCCACGAGGGGGCGGACGCCGGCGAGGTGCGCCAGGCGCTGATGGCCTTGGTCCGTTCCGCGGACGCCGGCGAGGTGGCGGCAATGGAGCAGGAGCTCCTGAGCGAGGGCGTGCCCGTGGAGGAGCTGATGCAGATGTGCGACCTGCACTCGCACGTGCTCCGCGACGTGGTCGTCATACGCCCGCACGCGCCGGTCGTCCGCGGGCATCCCGTCGACGTCTTCGAACGCGAGAACGCCGCGCTACGGACACGGAGCGTGGCGCTCCGCGAGACCTTGGCGGCGCTCGTCAGCGAGCGTGCCCCGGACGCGCGGGTCTCCGCGGAGGACCTCGCGCCGGCTCGGGCGCTCGTGGGGGAGCTCCGGCAGGTCGATGCGCACTACGCGCGGAAGGAGAACCTGCTCTTTCCCGTGCTCGAGCGGCACGGCATCACGGGACCGTCGACGGTGATGTGGGGCAAGGACGACGAGGTCCGCGAGCTCCTCGGCGCCCTCGGCGACGCGCTCGAAGCCCCGGGCAGCGTCGCCGAGTGGGAGCTCGTGCTGGAAACCGTCGCGTGGCCCGCGCTCGAGGCGCTCGAGGAGATGGTCCGCAAGGAAGAGGCGATCCTCCTGCCGCTCAGCCTGCAGACGCTGAACGAGAACGAGTGGGGGGAGGTGTGGCGCCAGAGCCCGGAGCTCGGTTTCGTCTTCGTCGACCCGGCGGGCGGCTACGCGCCGCCTGCGCCACAGCGGCGCGTCGACGCGGCGGCCGCCATGGAGGCCG